>NZ_CAWPQZ010000049.1:0-25397 GCF_963889785.1 Vibrio sp. S12_S33
GACATGGCAAAATAAGTCTACTAGTTTATGCATAGCTGGTTCCTTTGCGATTGTTCTCTCTTGGTCGAAAGATCTGATCGCAGAACCAGCTTTTAGTTCCCTTCTTTTTTATCCCGAGTTCAGGTTACTTATCTAAAAATTCCGCCTTGTTCTCAAGCCTTTTTCCTGCGCTATTTCTGATCACTTATTTACTGTGATTGGTATAACTTTGATGCAAACTGGCTTGATCCATGATGACGACAGCATGTTTGTCTGTGGGTGTTGATTGAGAAATGAGCCTGAGTTGCTCTTTCATTGCTTCCATATTGCTCATCGGAACAACAATAGCTTCAGTTTTTCCGGTATTCACGCACACTGCGCCAAATAGGTACGCATACTCAAATTGCTGTTGTTGTACCGCTCTGGGGCGAGTCCCTTTTTCTGCCCATATTCGGGGGGTTGTGTTGCGCTGGCCAAATCTGGATTCATCTTGAAACCAGATTTGAACATCTTTTAAAGCAACATATCCTGGGATCTTAAGGATCGTTTCTATTGGGAAAAGCTTCTTGCGCTTCTACAGATTGCTTTGGGTGCTTTGAACGCGTTGTTATCCAAACTAAATCAAGCTTTCTCAATATTTTATAGATACCTGATAAGCTGTACGATAGGCCAAATTCCTTATGTATGAATTCAATAATATCTGTTCCCTGTAGTCTTCCACCTTCAGGCTTAATCGCATTGGAAGTTATGTACAGCTTTAACTGAAATAGCTGGTCTTCAGTCAGTTGTGGAGGACGGCCTGTATGCTGCTTTTCTACCAAGCCTTCAACACCGTTCTTCAAAGAAGTCGCCACCCAGTTATTGACACTGGTACGACTGATTTTTAAATATTTGGCGATCTGAGTGCGGCTTTTTCCATCTACGAAATGAAATATAGCAAGAAGTCTCGTACGCATCCTAGCATCAGATGTTTCACGAATAAGTTTTGGGAAGGCAGGGGGGCGTCATATTAACTCCTATTGAAGCTGACATTAGATCATAAAATTAGTGTGATTGGTATGACCACCTTAAGGAGGTGAACGTATTTATCGCTGATAAAGGCTATGACAGCGACGCTTTAAGAGCATATGTTGACTCTAAAGGTGGTGAAAGCATTATACCGAAGCGAAATTATGGACAAGATATCGACAAAGAAAGTATAGATTGGTGTCTCTACAAGTATCGACATTTGGTTGAGAATGCTTTCACGAGGATTAAACACTTCCGAGCAATATCAACGAGATATGATAAGTTAGCAATAAATTATGCCAGTATGGTATCACTGGCGTTTACTATAATGTGGCTGCCGATGTATTGCTGAGTAAAATGTGTACAGCAAAGATCAACAGACCTTAGGGTATGTTGTTCTCATAAAGCTTATTTCTAACAAATCAGAGATTATGAGCAGTATCTAATATATAGTTAAAGATAAATTGGTCTGGTCAATATAATTTATTGTACTGAGATCTTGATCGTAGCTGTGCGTGCAAAATTAATTTACATTAACCAAATAGAATGAGGACAAACAAGATGAGCAGTGAATCTAAGCGGTTGTACATCAAAATCGCCAATGGGATTGTAGATCAAGTGTCGAATGGCGAACTCAAAGTCGGTGAATGCATACTTCCAGAAAGGAAATTAGCAGAACAACTTGGGGTTAGCCGTAGCGTAATTCGGGAAGCGATGGTCTATTTAGAGATGCTAGGAATTGCTGATATCAGAAAGGGTGCAGGCGTTTTTATTGTTCGTAAAGAACCACTGATGAGCGTAGGTAAACCACCGGAAGCAACCCCGTTTGAAATTTTAGATGCACGGTTACTCATAGAGCCTGAAATTGCAAAGAGAGCAGCAGTAAATGGTGGTGAAGAACTTGTTGAAGAGTTATCACGTTGCGTGCGAATGATGGAATCATCTATGTATTTTTCGCAAGAAAAACTTAGACAGCAAACGTCGGTAGATGCAGATAGACAATTCCATAAAGCCATTAATAATGCCTGCAATAGCCCTATTCTTATTAAATTCTATCGAGAACTAATGTCGCAACATATGGAAGGTGATATGTGGATGAGAATGGACCAATTGGCCGATGAGCCAGCGGCAAGAGGAAAGTGGGTCAATGACCACAAAATAATTTATGAGGCAATAAAAACAGGTGATGCCGAACAAGCGTACTCACGTATGCGAGAGCATATCCTAAACGTAATAAGTGAAATCACAGAGTGAGAATTCACCCCTAAAAATAAGGTAATACTATGAATATCAAAACGAAACTATGTGTACCACTGTTAATAGCTGCAATGCCATTTTCTGTGGCTGCTAAAGATTATACTTTGAAGATATCTATGTCTGTGGGCGAGAAAGATCCCATGTTTGCGGGAAGTCAATTCTTTAAAGAAGCGGTGGAAAAACGCACAGAAGGCCATCTTAAAATCGAAGTATATCCTAGTGGTCAATTAGGTTCGATGGAAGATATTCAAGAGCAAGCGATGTTCGGAGAGAATGTTGCTGCGATAACGGACAGTGGCCGATTGAGCGTCTTTTCCAAAGAGATCGGTGTTATTGGGGTAGCGTATGCGGCCAAAAACTATGAAGAGATGAAGAAAATAGTTGAAACCGATCTGTTTAAGAAATGGGAAAAACAATTGGAAAAAGAAGGCTTGCATATCTTGTCATTCAATTGGTTCCAAGGTAGTCGCAGTTTCATGACAAACAAAGAAGTTAATACACCGGAAGATTTAAAGGGATTACTAATTAGGACGCCAGGTTCTGCAGTATGGTCTGAGTCAGTGAAGGCACTGGGTGCTACCCCTACAGCTCTTCCATGGGCAGAAACTTATCCCGCGATGCAACAGGGCACCGTAGATGGTTTTGAAGCTCAGCTTCCAGCTACGATTGCGGCGAGTCTACAGGAGACCGTTAAATATGTTGCAGAGACAGAACATTTTCAACTAATGACCGCACTTGTGACAAGCGAAGAGTGGTTCAACAATTTGCCAGAAGAATACCAAACAATTCTCAGCGAAGAAGCGGTAAATGCAGGGGCTTATGCGTCTGATTTAACGAATAGTCAGATAGCCGAATATAAAAGAATCATGCAAGAAGATTACAATGTTAAGTTCGTTCCTGTAGATAAAACGCCTTTTATAAAGAATGCACAGACGGTATTCAAAAAACTAGGATACGAGTCTGAATATAAACAAATTCAAGACGCTCTTAAATAGAAATATAAGAAGGCTAGATAATATGAAGTTTTTCAAACTGGTAAATGGAAAAATATTAAAGTGGGAAGAGAATATTGCTTGCATTTGTCTTTTTTTAATTGTTTTTCTAGTCTTCTTTGCGGCTCTGTTGCGTGTTGTCGGCATCCCCCAGTCATGGATGAATGATTTAAGTAAGCTATTGTTTGGCTGGGTTGTTTTCTTAGGAAGCGATTTAGCATTGAATAATGGCAGGCACATTGGCGTTGAATTTTTTGAAGAAATGTTGCCTAACGTATATAGGAAGTGGATAGCTAAGTTATGGTCTGTAGCTATTATCGCTTTCCTCTCCTTTATTTCATATTTTGGTTGGTTTTTAACAGAGCGAAGCCGAAGAGAGTTTGACTCATTAAAGCTTAGCGAAAGTAATATTTTTATACTGTTTGGTGTGCTGGTTGTTTTTGCCCTGTTATTTGATTACATACAAGCGAAATCAAAAAGCAAGGTCACATATATGAGTCTAGCGATTATCGCCATAGTGTCACTATTGATCGCTTATATGACGGTTGATTTTGATACGACGATTAAACCAATCAGTTATTCGTATTTGATTGCTTCCGTACCCATTGGATGTTTATTAATGATCCGCACCGAGTTGTTCTGCATGTTTAAGAATAAAGGAGAGCCCCATGAGTGAAATATTTTTATTTCTAGCCTCACCAATGGGCGTGTTACTGATTAGTTTTGTTGTGTTTTTGGTGCTAAGAATGCCATTAGCGTTCGCCATTTCAATAGCGAGTGTGTTGTTCTTTATAGTGGATGGTCGTTCTTCCTTCATTATACCTGTTCAAAAAATGGTTCTTGCGTCGCAAAATCCGGCTTTATTAGCGGTTCCTTTCTTTGTGTTCGCTGGCAACTTGATGAATGCTGCGGGTATAACTCAAAGGCTCATTGCTTTTTGTTCTACAATTACGGCGCATATGGCGGGTGGATTAGCGCACGTAACTGTGCTACTTAGTGCTATCATGGGCGGAGTGTCTGGTTCGGCTGTTGCGGATGTGGCCATGCAATCCAAAATTCTTGGCCCTGCGATGCTTGAGAAAAAATACTCTAAAGGTTTTGTCGCAGCATCAATAGGACTTAGTGGGCTAATTACTGCCACTATTCCACCAAGTATTGGGTTGATACTTTATGGATTCGTTGGTGAAGTCTCCATCGGGCGTCTGTTTTTGGCGGGTATTGTTCCGGGTATCTTAATGACCTTCTTTTTAATGGTGGCAGTCAGTATAATCGCTAATAAAAGAGGATATAAACGAGAACAAGAATTTAGGTCACCGACGTCAAAAGTAATAAAAACATTCAGACAGTGTTTTTGGGCAATACTTTTTCCAGTGTTATTGATAGTAACCATTCGGTTTGGTATTTTCACACCGTCTGAAGCTGGTTCGTTTGCTGTCTTTTATGCACTCTGTATTGGATTATTCGTATATAAAGAGCTTACTTGGAAAAAAATTGTAGATGTATTAAAGCAGACGGTTGTAGATAATGCAGTAATAATGCTTATTATTTCATTCTCAGGTGTTTTTGGTTTTATTGTTGTGGATAATCAAATACCTCAATCTATGTCTAAGGAAATATTAAGTATCACCACTAATAAATATTTCTTACTCGTTGTTATTCTGCTGTTTTTGGCAATGGTTGGTATGTTTATGGAAGCGACTGTAAATGTTCTGCTATTAACACCAATATTTCTACCAATTGTGCAAGGAGTGGGTGTTGACCCTGTTCATTTTGGTATATTAATGATGACTATCGTCACTCTAGGTGGAATGACGCCACCGGTAGGTGTTGCCATGTTTACAGCGTGTTCTATATTAGACTGTCCCACGAAAGATTATATAAAGGAATCAATACCTTTTTTAATAGCAATATTCATTCTTCTAGTTGTGCTGGTAATATTTCCAGATTTGGTGTTATTTCTTCCTAACTACATATACAACTAATTAATTGTAATCCCATTGCCAACGAATAGTTGGTAATGAAAATATATTTGAGGATTAATAATGAAAATTATTAAGGCTGACGTATTCGTCACGTGTCCAGATCGTAACTTTGTTACTTTAAAAATCACTACAGATGATGGAGTGACAGGTATTGGCGACGCGACACTAAATGGTCGAGAACTTTCTGTCGCATCATATTTAAGAGACCACCTATGTCCGCAGTTAATTGGTGCTAACCCAGCCAGAATCGAAGATATTTGGCAAACTTTTTACAAAGGTGCTTATTGGCGTAGAGGGCCGGTAACGATGACGGCTATCGCGGCTATCGATATGGCGCTTTGGGACATAAAAGGCAAGGTTGCAGGATTACCTGTCTATGATTTGCTTGGTGGGGCTTCTCGAGAAGGAGTGATGGTTTACTGTCATGCGACGGGACACAGCGTTGACGAGCTGATTGATGATTACGCAAAGCACAAGGAAATGGGGTTCAAAGCCATTCGCGTTCAATCCAAGGTTCCTGGTATTGATAGCAGTTACGGAATCAGTAAGAACCAAGGCGAGGCCTATGAACCTGCATCCAAAGGTATTTTTCCTAACGTGGAATCATGGTCTACAGAAAAGTATTTAGATTTTGCACCAAAAATGTTTGATGCGATTCGAAATTCGTTTGGGTTTGACGAGCATATTTTACACGATGTTCACCATAGATTGACGCCTATTGAAGCTGGACGTTTAGGCAAAAGCATTGAAGATTATCGGTTGTTCTGGATGGAAGATCCAACACCGGCCGAAAACCAAGAAGCATTTAGGCTGATTCGCCAGCACACAACCACCCCGATTGCTGTCGGAGAAGTATTTAATAGCATATGGGACTGCAAGCAGTTAATAGAAGAGCAATTGATTGATTATATTCGCTGTACGGTAACGCACGCTGGCGGGATAACACATATGAGGCGAATTGCCGATTTCGCTTCAATGTATCAAGTTCGTACGGGTTCTCATGGGCCATCCGATATTTCCCCTATTGGTATGGCGGCTGGATTGCACTTGGATATGTGGGTGCCTAACTTCGGTGTTCAAGAATTTATGGGGTATTCCGAGAAAATGTTGTCTGTCTTCAAGCCAAATTGGACGTTCGATAATGGATACATGCACCCAAGTTCTAAACCAGGTCTAGGAATCGAATTTGATGAGAAAGAAGCCGCTAAGTATGCCTATCAACCCGCAAACTTGCCTATTGCAAGGCTAGCAGATGGAACACTTTGGAACTGGTAATTCGCAGGCCATGTTTTCAAACTTATTAACTAACTTGAACTCGGGATAAAAGTAGAAGTGAACTAAAAGCTGGTTCTGCGATCAGCTCTTTCGACTAAGAGAGAATAATCGCAAGGAACCAGCTATACCTGTAATCATTGAAGATGCTTGATTCCTCATAAAATCAGGATCATGCTATGCACCATAAAAATAATACTGACTCCTCAACAGAAACAACAACTCGGAGAGATGCACGATTCAACTCGTGATGGTCGAGTGCGTGACCGCATCAAAGCGGTTTTACTTGAGTCTGAAGGTTGGAGTCAGGCGATGATTTCTCAAGCTCTTCGCATTCACGAATCAACCGTAGCTCGTCATCTCAGTGATTATGTTCTCTCTGAAAAACTTAAGCCTGAAAATGGTGGTAGCCAAAGCCGACTTTCTGTTGGGCAAACCATGAAACTGTAAGCGTTCACCAGCGGACCATTGACAATAAAGTGTGAGTTAACGCAATTGATCCAACATTCCTAATTGAGTGTTCATTTCTAGCCGTCATGCTTAACGCATGAAAAAGAAAAAATCTAAATTCTCATCTTCGCCGCCCGAGGCCTCAGATATCAATGAAGCAAATGCGCTGGTTGTTGAGCTCTGGGAGCTGTTGCGCCACTATGAGGACAAGCTCAAAACTAGCAGCGCTAATTCATCCAAATCACCATCATCCGATGGGCCTAAAGAGCGGGCTGAAAGAAAAAAGCTCAAAGCTCTAGTGGTCGCAATCCGAGAGGAGCTAAACAGGGTCACTCAGGGCACAAACGACAACTCTCAGAATTAAAACCATCTGATACCTCTGATACCGTTGTTGAATGTTATCCAGAGAGTACCTGTTCTTGTTGTGGCGATACGAGCCTTAAGATGAGTGATAAACCTTTTTATCGCCATCAGGTTCATGTTGTTCTTGACTGTATGTGGTTTTTCTTGCACTTCATCCGATTTCATTTACATAAGTGACGTATGTAACTTTTAAAAAGTACTTGGTGATTTGTACTCTGTATAACCACTTTTTATATTTGTAGGTCGATTTCTCCTCTTTAGCGGTTAGAATAGCGACTGTAGTTCTAAGGAGATTATTATGGGTCAATTGTCTATATTAGGCTTTATCGCATTGGGTGGGGCGTTTGGTGCTTGCTCTCGTTATTTAATCTCCGAGTTGTGTGTAGTTCTTCTCGGGCGAGGTTTTCCTTATGGCACACTAGTGGTAAACGTTGTCGGCTCATTTATTATGGGGTTATTGATCGCGGCATTTGAGAGTGAGTTACTTGCTACTGAACCGTGGCGACAAATTATTGGTTTAGGATTTTTAGGAGCGCTAACGACATTTTCCACTTTCTCTATGGATAACGTTCTTTTAATGCAGCAAGGCGCTTTCTTTAAAATGGGCCTTAACATTCTATTGAATGTCGTTTTGAGTATTTCTGTTGCTTGGATTGGCTTTCAATTGTTGAACAAAAGTTAACTGAATTGATGTTTCACCTTGGTTAATTAATCTGCTTTCTTTATAATGATTTCACTTGTCGGAGTGCCATAAGGCTGAGACCGTATTTTCGGGATCCGTTGAACCTGATCAGGCTAATACCTGCGAAGGGAACAAGAGAAGATAATCTTGCTAGTGATCTATCTAGTTATATCATCCTCAGATCAAAATTTTATTTTGATCGACTCTTGTGTATCAATCCGCCAAGCATTTATCCCTAAAACAATGAAGGAAAATGCTATGTCGAGTCGCAAACAAGCGAGACTAGAAGCCAAACAATTTATCGACACTCTATCTGTCGAGCCTTACCCTAATTCAACCAAAGTCTATATCGATGGTTCACGCGCTGATATTCGTGTCCCAATGAGAGAAATTAGACTTGCTGATAGCTTAGTTGGAGGGACTAAAGCAGACCCTGTTTATCAGCCCAATGACCCTGTGTGTGTTTATGATACATCGGGTGTCTATACTGACCCATCCCACACCATCGATTTATACCAAGGTCTTCCGAAGCTAAGAGAGCGCTGGATAGCAGAGAGAGAAGATACCGAGTTGCTTCAAGGCGTTAGTTCTGTTTATGCAAAACAACGTTTAACTGACGAAACGTTAGACCAATTACGTTATGGTAATTTACCTTCTGTTCGTCGTGCAAAGCACGGCAGACGAGTCACTCAGTTGCATTACGCACGACAAGGTATTATTACTCCTGAAATGGAATACATCGCTATTCGCGAAAATATGGGGCGGCAAAAGTTTGCTGATGAACAACTTAACCAACAGCATCCAGGTCAGAGCTTTGGTGCTAACCTTCCACGAGAAATAACGCCTGAATTTGTCCGCCAAGAAGTGGCTCAGGGGCGTGCAATTATCCCAGCTAATATTAATCACCCAGAATCAGAGCCGATGATTATTGGCCGTAACTTTTTAGTAAAAGTAAATGCTAATATAGGTAACTCATCGGTTTCTTCTTCTATTGAAGAAGAGGTGGAAAAATTAGTGTGGACGACTCGCTGGGGTGGCGATACGGTGATGGATCTTTCTACGGGGAGAAATATCCATGAGACACGAGAATGGATTTTACGCAATAGTCCGGTACCAATTGGCACCGTTCCTATGTATCAAGCTCTTGAGAAAGTAAATGGTGTCGCTGAGGATCTGACATGGGAAGTGATGCGCGATACGCTTATTGAACAAGCAGAGCAGGGGGTTGATTACTTTACTATCCATGCTGGGTTGTTATTGCGCTATGTTCCTATGACGGCCAAACGTGTCACTGGTATTGTTTCTCGTGGAGGTTCAATCATTGCGAAGTGGTGCTTGGCTCATCATACCGAAAGCTTTCTTTACACGAATTTCCGAGAAATTTGCGAAATCTGTTCAAAGTATGACGTCGCATTATCTTTAGGTGATGGACTTCGCCCTGGCTCAATTGCCGATGCAAATGATGAAGCACAATTTGCTGAGCTTCGAACCTTAGGTGAGCTGACCAAAATTGCTTGGGAACATGATGTTCAAGTCATCATTGAGGGGCCTGGTCATATTCCAATGCATATGATTAAGGAAAATATGGATGAGCAGCTTAAGCACTGCCACGAAGCTCCATTCTATACTCTAGGCCCACTTACAACGGATATTGCACCAGGTTACGATCACATCACTTCCGGTATTGGGGCGGCAATGATTGGTTGGTACGGCTGCGCGATGCTCTGCTATGTCACGCCTAAAGAGCATTTAGGTTTGCCAAATAAAGAAGATGTAAAAACCGGCTTAATTACTTATAAATTAGCCGCGCATGCTGCTGATCTTGCTAAGGGCCATCCTGGCGCTCAAATTCGTGATAATGCTTTATCAAAAGCCCGTTTCGAATTTCGTTGGGAGGACCAATTTAACCTTGCGCTAGATCCTGTTACAGCTCGTGCTTTCCATGATGAAACCTTACCTCAGGAATCAGGAAAAGTAGCGCATTTTTGCTCAATGTGTGGCCCAAAATTCTGTTCGATGAAGATCTCTCAAGAAGTGCGAGAATATGCTAAAGATAGTGAGCAAGTTGCTGCTGATGCAAAGATTTCTGTGAAATTATTGGATGATCCTTTAGAAGGTATGCGAAAAAAATCGCACGAGTTTAAGGCGGCAGGTTCCGAACTATATCATCCAGCGGTGAATAAGCAGACTGTGTGCAGTGAGGAGTAGCTATGACTCTGTTATTAATTCCTCGGCAAGATATTGCTTTAACCGGAGATATCCAACGCATTTTGCTGCTGGCTCAGCAGCAAGGCTTTGATATTAAAGATATAACATTAGGTGTGAGCCCAACAACGTGCTGCCAACTTGATGAGTGGACTATTGATAGTGACTGTTTGATGTCGTCACAAGATGTTTCTGTTTCTGGCTGTAATTTGTTCTTTCAGTATCAATCAGCGATTCCTTCTTCATGCTATGCAGTAAAGAATGTCATTCAACTTGCTCTTGGATCACTGGGTCCTCTTGAGTCGAAAGACCAATGGTACAAAGACCAAGAGCTGTGTTCTCTGCATTACTCTCGCTCATTAGAGTTATCTAATTCTGGTATTACTCATTTCGCTTGGGTTTTAGCCTTGCTGTCTCTTGATTTCCCACTTGAAGATGCTTTGGTACTGGCTCGTGCTGCAATGAATGTTTCACGTGAAACATGGCCCACAGAAATTAGCTATTTCCCAAAGCCGACTATTAAACAAGGTTTCCTTGCGACCAATGATGATCTAGCTTTCCCGGTTATGCATAAAGACAACTTGGGGCTATATCCCGTTGTCGATAGTGTCGATTGGATTGAGTGCTTGCTTAAAATGGGTGTAAAAATCATTCAACTGCGAATGAAAAACATAGAGCATCCAGACCTTGAACTAAATATCATCAAGGCTATCAAGCTTGGCCAAAGATATGGTGCTCAAGTTTTTATTAATGATCATTGGCAACTTGCGATTAAACACCAAGCTTTTGGTGTCCATTTAGGGCAGGAAGATATTGAAATAGCTGACCTTGAGCAAATTGCAAAAGCTGGACTTTGCTTAGGTCTTTCTACTCATGGTTACTATGAGCTTCTACGAGTTGCTCAACTTAAGCCAAGTTACATCGCTTTAGGTCATATATTTCCAACGACAACCAAACAAATGCCATCTAAACCACAAGGATTAGTCAGACTTAAACTCTACCAACAGTTAATAGATGATTTGGCTAATTTCACAGAGGGAAATTCCATACCAACGGTAGCTATTGGTGGGATTGATCTTAATAACGCAGCGCAAGTTTGGCAATGTGGCGTATCAAGTCTGGCTGTGGTTCGAGCGGTAACTGAGGCGAGAAACACTAGAGTAGCTATCCAAAGTTTCAATTCCATTATGCAACTTTCTGAGTTGAATTTGCGTGCTGAGATAAGGGGGCCCCATGCTTTCTGATGCCCAGTTTCTTCGTTACCGGAGGCAACTTTCGCTTACTCAAATTGGTGAACATGGCCAACATACTTTGTTAACCAGTAAAGTGCTTATTATTGGGGGTGGTGGTTTGGGCTCGGCGGCTGTTTTATATTTAGCGGCAGCGGGTATTGGACAATTTGTGATTGTTGATGATGATATTTTAGAAAGTAGCAATTTACATCGCCAAGTGATCTACCGAGAAAATCAAATTGGTAAATCAAAAGTAAGAGCTATGGCTGAACAGATAGCAGCTATCAACAAGGATTGTCGAGTTAGGCCAATAACAAAGCGTATTTTTGATAAACAGTTACAACTAGAAATTTTACTCGCGGATGTGGTTTTAGACTGTACTGATAATATTGAAAGTCGTCATATCATTAATCAAGTATGCCGCAAAGCAAATAAGCCTTTGATCACTGGGGCGGCGATTGGTTGGCAAGGGCAAATAATTACGTTTGATCACTTACCACCATCTCCCTGTTATCGATGTTTGGTTCCAGATGACGAGCTACCAGCAACACAGCGTTGTGACGAACTTGGTGTCATTGGTCCTGTGGTTGGAGTGATAGGAGCGCTTCAAGCGCTTCAAACAATCAAGCTTCTAACAAAACAGCCTGATTACCAAGCTAATCAAATGACAGTGTTTGATGGCCAAACCTTTCAATTTCAAACATTCAACGTCCCTAAAGATTTGCATTGTGATGTTTGTTGTTTGCCAGTAGCAGATAACATAGGTGAGGAACAAAAATGTCCGATATAACGATAACGATCAATAATCAACCGCATCAAGTCAGTCATGGTTCAAGCCTATTGGATATTGTTACTTTGCTGGCCATATCGACCTCTGGAAGTGTTTTTGCCATTGGACCAAATGTCATTCCACGTAGGGAATGGGCTACTACCTTGCTCTGTGATGGAGACACAATTTCACTGTTTCAAGCTATTGCAGGAGGCTAAATGTTAACAATAGCTGGTAGAGAGTTTAGCTCTCGTTTGTTTACTGGAACTGGTAAGTTTGCCAATCGTGATGTAATGGCGCGAGCGCTTGCTCAATCAGGTTCACAAATGGCAACTATGGCTTTAAAGCGTGTTGATTTGAACGATACGAATGATGATATTTTAGCGCCACTTATCGAATCTAATATCCATTTGTTACCTAATACTTCAGGCGCAAAAAGTGCTAAGGATGCAGTTTTTGCTGCCCACTTAGCTCGTGAGGCATTAGCAACCAACTGGTTAAAATTAGAAATTCACCCCGATCCTAAGTACTTAATGCCTGATCCAATTGAGACATTAAAAGCAGCAGCGCAACTAGTAAAAGAGGGGTTCACTGTTCTACCGTATTGCCATGCTGACCCTGTGTTGTGTAAGAGATTAGAAGAGGTAGGGTGTGCTGCTGTGATGCCTTTGGGGGCTCCAATCGGTTCGAATAAAGGCTTAGTTTCAAAAGATTTCTTGGAAATTATTATTGACCAAGCCAAAGTCCCTGTCATTATCGATGCTGGCATTGGTGCGCCTTCACATGCGTCACGTGCTATGGAAATGGGGGCTGATGCAGTGCTGGTTAACACCGCAATAGCAACTGCACGTGACCCTATTAGCATGGCAATGGCTTTTAAAATGGCGATAGAATCAGGACGAATGGCCTATGAATCAGGCTTAGCAACTCAATCTTGGCATGCGGTTGCCTCCAGCCCTTTTACCGCTTTTCTGGATGAGTAGTCATGAGTTTTTTGGAACGTTTTAAGCAGTTAGATTGGGATGATATTAGTTTATCGATCCGAACTAAAACGGCACGAGATGTAGAGCGGACTCTAGCAAAAGATAAGCTTAATTTGGAAGACTTTAAAGCTCTGATTTCTCCAGCGGCTGAACCTTATATAGAGCAAATGGCGCAGAATTCTTATTCATTAACACGTCAACGATTTGGTAATACGATCTCGTTTTATATCCCACTTTATTTATCTAACCTGTGTGCCAATGCTTGTACCTATTGTGGCTTTTCAATGGAAAACCGAATCAAACGGTGTACTTTGAATAGGCAAGAGGTAGAAGGTGAAATTGCAGCCATCAAAAAGATGAAGTTTGATAGTGTGTTATTGGTAACGGGTGAGCATGAAACTAAAGTCGGGGTAGAGTATTTTCGTCAGATACTACCTGTGATCAAAAGTGAGTTTAGTTATGTAGCGATGGAGGTTCAACCGCTTCAGCAAGTACATTATGAGGAGCTTAAAACACTTGGCCTTGATGCGGTGATGGTCTACCAAGAAACGTATCATCCTTCCACTTATGCTTCACACCATTTAAGAGGTAATAAGATGGATTTCAATTTCCGACTTGAGACACCAGATCGACTGGCTAGGGCTGGAATAGACAAAATAGGTATCGGCGCGTTAATTGGCTTAGAAGATTGGAGAACTGATTGTTTTTATGTTGCTGCTCATCTGGATTACTTAGAAAAAACCTATTGGCAAACCCGCTATTCCATTTCTTTTCCGCGTTTGCGTCCATGTGAAGGTTCATTACAGCCTAAATCTGAAATGTCTGATAAGCAGTTGGTCCAGTTGATTTGTGCATTTAGATTATTCAATTCGCAAGTTGAACTCTCTCTATCTACTCGAGAATCAGCTCATTTTCGAGATAGTGTCATTCCTCTGGGAATTACCAGTATTTCTGCTGCATCAAAGACTCAACCTGGAGGTTATGCGATGAAAGATGTTGAGTTAGAACAATTTACAATTAGCGATGATCGTACTGCACATGAAGTCGAATTCGCTGTAAAAAATCATGGTTTGCAAGCTGTGTGGAAGGATTGGCATAGTGTCTATTCGGGGTAATGTTTCACGTGAAACATCAGAGTAGATACTCGTTATATTCGGTAAATATCTATATCACAATTTAGAAGGCGACCAGAGCTGGTCGCCTTTTTAATGGATAAAACATATTGAGTTGAACATGTGACAGAAATTTAAATATCAATCATGTTTAATTGCAGAGGTTGCTTGGCGTAACCATTCTTTAGTTTCACCTTCCACCAATGGGCTAACTTGTTGCCATACTTTTTGGTGATAATCGTTCAACCATGCTAGCTCTGGGCGAGTTAGCATATCAACATTAATTGCACGCTTGTCTATTGGACAACGAGTTAATGATTCAAACCCTAACACGCTGAAATCACCTTTGGTTTCCACTTCGACAACTAATTCCAGGTTCTCAATTCGAATGCCAAAGGCGTCTGCTCGATAATAACCAGGTTCATTTGAAAGCACCATAC
This sequence comes from Vibrio sp. S12_S33, assembly GCF_963889785.1. Classification (NCBI taxonomy): domain Bacteria; kingdom Pseudomonadati; phylum Pseudomonadota; class Gammaproteobacteria; order Vibrionales; family Vibrionaceae; genus Vibrio; species Vibrio sp. S12_S33. The sequence goes on from NZ_CAWPQZ010000049.1 coordinate 14,727, forward strand.
CCGGGAGCAATGCGACATTGTTAAACACTTTACTAATGCGTTGTGGGCCTTCATGTACACTGAGGAAGTGACCGACACCATGACCAGTACCATGATCATAATCATAACCATTAGCCCACAAATGTTGACGAGCAAGTACATCTAGCTGATGGCCACATGTACCTTTAGGGAAGCGAGCTCGTGCTAGCGCGATGTGCCCTTTTAATACCAACGTGAATTGCTGAATCATCTCATCACTAGGTTGACCAATGGCGATAGTACGTGTGATATCCGTTGTGCCATCAGTATATTGACCACCAGAATCGACAAGGTAGAGAGAGTTTAAAGCGAGTTGCCCTGGAGTCGCTTGGTTGATGTGGTTGTAGTGACACATCGCTGCATTGCTACCAGCGGCGGAAATAGTATCGAAACTAAGGTCTGCTAATGAAGCGTCTTCTTCTCGAAATGCTTGTAAACGATCAGAGAGAAAACCTTCGTCATGGAGTCTTTGATTGGCGACTTCGTTATCTAGCCATGCGAGAAACTTAGCCATCGCAGCGCCATCGCGTACGTGGCAAGCTTTCATCCCTGCAACTTCGGTGGCGTTCTTGGCCGCTTTAGGCAATAAACATGGGTCAGCGTCATCAATTATCTCAACTCCTGAATTTTGTAGAACTAGCGTAAACCAAGCGTTGCTGGTTGCTGAGTCTACAATAACTTTCTGATCACTCAATATACGAAGTTGCGCTTCTAGTTGATCAGGATGGTGGACTCGAACATCTGCGCCTACATGCTGGGTAAATTCGCTTGGAATACGTGATGGATCAAGAAAAAAATCGACACTAGCGTCAACATGAATAATGGCGTGAGAAAGCAGAACTGGTAAACGTGATACATCGAGACCACGAATGTTCAATAGCCAGCAAATCGAATCTAATTCGGTGAGTATTGCCGCATCGGCTTTCTTTTTCATGAGTTGTTGCGCAATCAAGCTACGTTTACTTTGACTATTTTGACCAACAAACTCATCACTCATAAGGCGTACAGGTGAAACTAAGGCCTCGGGACGATCCGTCCATAACTGATCGACAGGGTTGGTTGATGTCGCTACCAGTTGTAGCTCACCATCCAATTTTCTTTGTGCAGCTTTAAGCCAATTCGCACGATGCATGCGTGGGTCAAAACCAACCTTGCTACCTGTAGCAAGTGTTTCTTGTAGCCAATCGAGAAAGGGCTCTTCAATCAAGTGTCGATATTCAAATGTGCTTTCCGGCACTTGTTTGCGAACTTGAACGGTATAGCGACCATCAACAAAAATAGCGGCTTTATCTTGGGTGATCACGGCAGCACCCGCTGAACCAGTAAAGCCAGTTATCCAATGTAAACGTTCATTATGTTGTGGTACATACTCCCCAAGATATTCATCTTCATGAGGAATAATGACAGCATCAAGCCCTTGTTGTGTTAACCAGCCACGTAAAGCTGAAACACGTTCTGCGATCGAATTATGCATCTGTGTTATATCCTTTTTATAACAGTCCGTTGTATGAATCTCAGTACATCATTACTGAGTGGACGAGTGCAAATAAGCTACTCTTTTTATCTGACTCGCGCAAATTTCAAAATAATAATTATCTAAGGTGTAAGGTTTTGGTTTGGATCATCTGCCTTAACCAGCTTAATGCGGGGTCATTTTCTCTGTCTCTGTGCCAAAAAAGCGTATAAGCCATGGGTGGGAACTCCATGGGTAAGGGAAGAACAACCAGATCCATTTGTTGCGCGACTAGATGGGTAAAATGACTTGGCGCTGTGAAAATGAAATCAGTATAGGTACACAAACTGGCGGCGCTGTTGAAGTCTGGAACCGTAATTGCGATATCACGCTCTTTGCCAATATCTGCCAGACGGTAATCGAGCAGCCAGCGGTCATTACCATCACATCGTACTTGTACATGACGCAGCGCAAGGTAGCTTTCTAGCGTCCAATTCTTACGTAAAGCAGGGTGATCTTTTCTCACCACACACATTTGGTTGTCTCGGTAAATCTCTTGCTCGCAGATGTCACTGGGGGGCAGCATAGTTAGCTTGGCATCATTAATATCGATATCTTTGCCAGTGATACCTAAGTCGATTTCTCCTAGCTGTAGTTTTTTGAATGTTTGATCATCCCAAGAATGGGTATTGATATTTAAATTAGGTCCTTGGTTAAAAATTACTGGTAAAAAGTGTGGCAGAATCAGTGGATAAACACTTTCTACTGCAGCTATTTGAAAACGATATTCACTGGTTTGAGGCGAAAATTCCTGCGGCTGAGTAATGATTTCAAGCTGATTAATTAAGATATCTAACTTGGGTTTCAAGAATAAAGCTTGAGGCGTTGCCTTTAGACCATGAGAGTTGCGAATAAATAGCGGATCATCGAATTGTTGACGCAGTTTGGCCAGTGATTTGCTCACGGCTGACTGACTCAAACAGAGACGATGTGCAGCGCGTGTGACACTCAGCTCTTCTAACAGAACGGTTAAACAAACCAGTAAATTGAGATCGATGCGAGATAGCTTCTCAATATTCATCTGTTTTTCCAATTAGGAATAATTAGGATGATTATATGCCATTTCTGCTCATATCATCATTGCGTTACTATGTATTAGTTCTCAAAGTTGTTCTTTCTTTATATTGGAGTGTTTCGTGAAACAAATAACATCTGGTGCAAGCAGTAAGCGCCAGCTGACATTACTGGTTTTGTTGGTATTGTTCAGCCCTTTGGCGATTGATATTTATCTGCCTGCTTTACCGTTAATTTCACAAACATTTCACGTGGAACACGCTTATGCACAAGATACGATCACTTGGTTTCTATTCGCCATGGGTATCGGGCAATTATTTGCGGGCCCCTTGGCGGATAAACTCGGTCGTCGAACTGTTGCATTGGGAGGTATCAGTATCTATGCATTGAGTGCTTGCTTGGCGTGGGCAGCTCAAAGTATTGAGTGGATGCTGATGGCTCGGCTGCTACAAGGCTTCGGTGCTTGTGCAACATCGGTGGCAGCCTTTGCAACAGTTCGCGATATTTTTGGACCAGAACGCAGTGGTAAAATGATCAGCTACTTAAATGGGGCGATCTGTTTCATTCCTGCATTGGCACCAATTCTTGGAAGTTGGTTGACTCAACAGTTCGGCTGGCGCAGTAATTTTAGCTTTATGGCTGGTTTTGCTGTGGTTGTTGGCTCAATGATGCTGATAGGCATGAAAGAAACCAATCCTGAAACGACAGAGAAGCAAGCATTCTTTAAGCTTTCGCGTTACTGGTCGGTATTGAAAACACCTTCTTTCCTATTCCATGCCTCTTTATGTATGTTAGCCATGGCGGTTATTCTTGCTTACGTAACCTCTGCTCCTGTGGTGTTGATGGAGGGCTACGGTTTAACCATGAACGAGTTCACTTTTTGGTTTGGAATGAATGCCATCATCAATATTGTTGCATGTTTAACAGCACCTCAATTTATGGATAAATTTGGTACTCATAAAACGTTAGTGGTTGGCATTAGTATATTACTGATCGCCGGAACAATAATGCTTGTACTGGCACAGCAACAAACTGCCTTCGCCTTTATGTTACCTATCTTTATTTCGTCTATTGGATTTGCCTGGATTTTGGGAGCGGCAGCAGGAAAAGCGCTAGCTCCATTTGGCGACAAAGCAGGAACCGCGGCTGCATTGCTTGGACTATTTCAAATGAGTGGGGCTGGGTTATTAGTAGGCTCGCTACAGCGAGCTGGGTTTGAACCTCAGGTGTTAATTGCGTTTCATATGTGGATAATCGCTCCAGCACTATTGATTCTGTTGTCAAAAGCAGGGCGATACTGGCATCAAATAGCGGTGCAGCAATAAAATCGGTTTATGCTATTCTATAATCGTTTTAACGAGTGTATATTTGGGCACTTAATTATTTCAATTGCACTTTGGAAGCGAAACAACAATGTCAATGACAACCTATAAAATGGCTCGTATTTGGGAACAGCTCGATGAGTCGCCAGAAAAGGTCATGTTCGGTAAATTGCTTAATGAATTAGGCAACCAAAGTAGTGAGCGTATTCGCAGCGCCGCAAAACAAGTACCACTACCAGTTCTACGTGATTTAGTGTTCCAGTTTCAACGCGTGATAGAATCTCGTAAAGGTGAGCAAGTGGAAATCATGGCAAAAGAATTGGCAAAACAAGGTATTTCAGCAGAAGAACTTCTAAATTACCTGAATAAATAACTAATCTATAAAGTAGATATTGTGGCCCGAGAATATATTCTCGGGCTTTTTATTTATGCGCAAATTATGGATTCACGTTACGGTTAATTGGGTTTTGCAATGAAATAAGTGTTTCAGTTGATTGTACTTCATCAATCGCTTGTAATTTATCGATAAGGACAAACTGTAATTCTTCAATAGAACGACACATCAACTTAACAAAGATGTTGTAAGCGCCAGTGGTGTAATAAGCTTCTACCACCTCGTCTAATGCATTCAGTTTTTCTAAAGCTGAGTGATAGTCTCGCGCTGCATTTAAATTAATGCCAATGAAGCAACAGACGTCATAGCCTAGTTTTTTGGTATTCACGACAACTTCTGTGCCTTGAATAATATCGGCTGACTTCATTTTTTCGATACGCACATGGATAGTTGCAGGGCTAACATTGAACTGTTTCGCCATCTCGGCATAAGGCGTACGTGCATCTTCCATTAAAATTTTTAAAATCGCTCGGTCGAGATCATCAAGCTTCGCGGCTGTGGCATGCATGGCAAAAGTCCTTATAGTGATACAGCAATTTGAGTCTACCACTCACCATGGTTTCTCGTAAGTCATGGTCTGAGATTAGTTATTAGCTTTAGTCACATCCAGCAAAATTAGTTAAACTCAGGTTTCTGATTATTATCTCTGTTTTTGGAGTCAACTTGCAGCTACAACTGATTTGCGAAGCACCTACACAGCAGCCACGTTTGGATGACTTAGCTCATCGCTGGGGGCTTGAACATAGTCAAACGAGTCAATTTGCGTTGGTGTTAACCGAGTATCGACTTGAGCTACGTAAGTTGGATGAGCCTAAGTTAGGGGCCATTTATGTCGACTTAGTCAGTGGCGCGGTGGCGCATCGTCGTAAGTTTGGCGGGGGGAAAGGTCAATCCATCGCAAAAGCGGCTGGGCTGAATAAAGGTGTCACTCCTAATATTTTGGATGGAACTGCAGGGTTAGGGCGTGATGCGTTTGTACTGGCTTCCTTGGGCTGTAAAGTACAAATGGTTGAACGCCATCCCGTGGTTGCTGCATTGCTCGATGATGGCTTAGAAAGAGCAAAGCTTGATCCTGAGATTGGATCTTGGGTTGGAGAAAGAATGACTTTGCTTCATGCTTCAAGTCATGATGCCCTTGATAAGTTGGCGCAAGATCCTCGTTTTGAAAAGCCAGATGTTGTCTATCTTGATCCAATGTATCCTCATCCGGAAAACAAAAAGCAAACGGCATTAGTTAAAAAAGAGATGCGGGTTTTTCAGTCATTGGTAGGCGCAGATCTCGATGCCGATGCTTTATTAGCACCCGCGTTGAGTTTGGCGAGCAAGCGGGTTGTGGTTAAGCGTCCAGATTATGCTAATTGGTTAGATAATCAAAAGCCGAGTATGGCAATCGAAACGAAAAAGAACCGATTTGATGTCTATGTTAAAGCGGCAATGTGTTAGTAAAAAGATTGCTTAATAATGAAAAACAGCGCCTACATTTTCGTGGGCGCTGTCATTTTATATGGCATCACTTAATTGGTCGTTTTACTTTGGGCCATGACTTTGCGTTTAACCCATGTTTCATTGACCCATAAGGAAAGTAAGACAATCGAGCCACCAATACCAAGGCGCATCAGGTCAACATCTCGGTTCCAAATCATAATATTCACTACCAAGCCCGCAGGAACTAGAGCATTGTTCATGATCGCAAGTGCGCCGGCATTAACCAGACAAGCGCCTTTGTTCCAAGCAAAATAACCAAGCCCAGACGCGATTAACCCCAAGTAAACCAAAATGCCCCATTGTAGCGATGTGGTTGGCAACTTATCACTGTTACCAAACAACAAAAAAGCAATACTTGCCACCACTAATGCACCTAAATAGAAATAACCAAACACGGTATGCTGCGACAGCGTGACTTGCTGTTTTTCCATCATGTATTTGTATGCGACTTGACCGATGGCAAAACACAGGTTGGCACCTTGTACCACAAAGAAGCCCGTTAAGAAGTTATCATTTATCCCGGCAAATTTGATAAATACTGCGCCTACAACGGCAATGGCAGCTGTCACTAAATACCAGGGAGAAAAATGTCCTTTGAGTAAATCGTAAATCAGCGTGACATAAATAGGCGTAAAAACGGTAAATAACAGTACTTCTGGTACTGATAGCAGTAAAAAGGACTGATAATAGAAGCAATACATCAGTCCAAGCTGAATTCCGCCAATTACCATCAGTTTTAGGATCAATCGAATGGGGATAGATTTAAATTTAATAAATGGCAGGAATAAAAGGCTTGCTAGTGCCACTCGCATCCAAACCGAGAACCAAGAGTCAACCTGACCAGCTAGGTAAACGCCAATCAGGCTAAAAGAAAATGCCCAAAGTAGGGTAACTGCAGATAAATAGGTCATGATACATAACGATGATTAATTAATGCTCTGCAGTCTAACTGAGTTTTAGCTTGCCGTCAGTCGTGAAGTGGCACGACCAACATATCTACTGGTGAGCAGTTAATTAACTGACGAGTAGACGACAGTAATTTACTCCAAAAATCTTGGTGGTGACCGCAAACAACCAAATCAATGCTAAATTCATTGATCGTTTCGCACAGTTCATTACTTAAATCACCGCTGCCGACTAAGGTATGTCTAATTGGGTACTGTGCGTAATTTGCCAAAGCTTGCAGTTGTTTTTGAGATGATTCCATCGATTGGTGCTGAGTTTCTGCTAAATTGATATCGATAAGTCCGGTATATAATTCGGCATAATTGACATCAATGTGGATAAAAGAAATCTCGGCTTCAAGGGGTTTTGCTAATGCTACGGCTTTATCTATCAATAGTTTGCTGTCTTCTGAAAGATCAATTGCAACTAAAATATGTTGATAACTCATAGTGCTATCTCCTGATGGGTTTTATATAAAGATTAGCATCGAGGTTGAGAGTTTTTTGTCGCAGTGATCTCATATCCATATACCGAGTACAAAGTGTTATGGTGGAGTTCATGGTATAGTTAATTCAAATCATAAGAGAAATTAGGAGTCGTCAATGCTGTCACAAGCTATGGTTGAACAATTGAATGAGCAAATTAATCTCGAATTTTTTTCATCCAATCTATACTTACAAATGAGTGCTTGGTGTGAAGACAAAGGATTTGAAGGTGCAGCAGAGTTTTTACGCGTTCACGCTGTAGAAGAAATGCAACACATGCAACGTCTCTTCACGTATGTGAGTGAGACAGGAGCACTGCCTATCCTTGGAGCGATCGCAGCGCCGAAACATGATTTTGCAAGCCTCGGAGAGGTATTTAGCGAAACTTATGAACATGAGCAGATGATTACTCAACAGATTAACAAACTGGCTCATTCGGCATTTACATCTCAAGATTACTCAACATTTAACTTCCTTCAGTGGTACGTGTCTGAACAGCACGAAGAAGAGAAGTTGTTTAAAGGGATTTTAGATAAGCTAGAGTTGGTTGGTGATGATGGAAAAGCACTGTTCTTCATCGACAAAGACCTAGCGGCAATGGCAAAAGCAGGCTCATCTTCTGTAATGGATGCCCAAGCTGTGTAATTTCAGCAAAAAGACTTAGAAGCGGTCGTCTTTTTCTTCGGGTTCTCCATACAAAGGTGTAGGGAGGAAAAGATGATCACTGGAGATACAATTTTATTAGCGTTGATGCTTGTAACAGGGATAAACCTTGCTCGTTATTTTACAGCACTGCGTTCTCTTATTTATATCATGCGTGAAGCTCATCCGTTGCTTTACCAGCAAGTAGATGGAGGCGGCTTTTTTACCACGCATGGTAATGTCACTAAACAGGTTCGTCTTTTCCATTATATAAAAAGTAAAGACTATCACCATCATCATGATCCAATCTTTACAGGCAAATGTGATCGAGTAAGGGAACTCTTTATTCTGTCTATTTCATTATTAGCGGTAACTACCTTTGTTGCTTGTATCGTTTAGTTATTAGGGTAAAAGGAGCGAAATTGCTCCTTTACTTTATCGTGCCTAATTCAAATGCTGTGCAGCTAAATTTATTCGTCATTGTTTAGCATTATAAAAGCACTCCAACTATCCTTTAAACGATGATAAAAGGATGGATTCAATGGAAGAACAAGCCTTATTTTGTCGTTTAAACGAGTTACCTCGTCTACGACAAATATTGCAAGAACTGCTTGAGATGGTTAACCAAAATGACGTTGAGTTTGGTGAACTGACACGTAAGATTTCAATGGAACAAGTATTAAGTGCGCGGCTACTGCGCTTGGCTAATTCTGCGCATTTTGGTGGAAGCCGTACCGTGGCATCGATCAACGATGCGGTGATTCGAGTTGGCAGTGGTTCAGTACGAACCATGGTTATCGCCTCAGTATTATCCAGTGCCTTTCCTAAAATTAATACGCTCGATTTAACTCAATATTGGGCCGACACGTTTGAGATTGCGCTTATCACCAGTAAGTTGGGTTCTGCAACAAAATTAGATGCAAACAGCACTTTCACCATTGGGATATTACACAATATAGGCTTGTTGATGATCCACTCTTTGGTGCCTAAAGAAGCACTAAAAATACGTGAGTGTGTTGAATCGGGAGAAGATGAAATCGAAGCACAGCGCCATATTATCCATACTGACGCAAATGTGCTTGGTGCTAAGTTAGCCAAGGCGTGGAAGTTTCCTGATGAAATGGTCGATGCTATTGCCTTTTCAGCTCAACCAGACAAAGCATTGTTGTCACCAAAATTAGCTCGTGTACTGCATTTTGCTCGAGATATTCATTACCAATGGGATATTCTCACTGAAAAAGAAAAACTTACCTTCTTGGCTGAGCATTCTGATTCTCGCATTTTATCTATATCAGCGAGCTTTGCAGAAACGGTGGATAGCGTGCGAGGCCGGGGTCGAGATCTCGCGGAGCAATTGATGAAATGTTAAGCGGTGGTTTGTTGATCTTGTCTTCATTCAATTAGGCGCTAGAATAGCCACAATGTTTAAGGATGTACGCTCACGCAGTACATCCTTTTTGTTTGTTGTTGAGTACGTAAAGCGTACTTGATTAAAGAGTAGGTAGTAAGCATGAGTCACCAGTTCGACGTGGTCATCATTGGCGCAGGGGCCGCAGGATTAATGTGTGCCGCACAAGCAGGTATGCGTGGCAGAAATGTTTTAGTGATTGATCATGCTAAAAAGCCGGGCCGAAAAATTCTTATTTCCGGTGGCGGGCGCTGTAATTTTACCAATTATGATGTCTCGGCAAGTAACTACTTATGTCGTAATCCACACTTTGTTAAATCTGCTTTGTCGCAGTACACCAATTGGGATTTTATCTCAATGGTGAGCAAGTACGATATTGCCTTTGAAGAGCGCGATCACGGGCAACTGTTTTGTCTCGATTCAGCTAAAGATATCGTTAATATGCTGCTAGCGGAATGCGATATGTCCAATGTTAAGCAGCGTTACCAAACGGATGTTCAGTCTATCGAAAAAACGCAAGACGGTTTTTGTCTGCAAGTTAGTGGGGATACGATTGAGTGTCAATCGCTAGTGGTAGCGACTGGGGGATTATCGATGCCAAAACTCGGCGCCACTCCTTTTGGTTATAAAATAGCTGAGCAGTTTGGCTTGCCTATTGTTTCAACCACTGCTGGTTTGGTGCCGTTTACTCTACACAAACAAGACAAAGAAGATTTTACTGAGCTTTCTGGTATCGCCATTCCAACGCAAATTACAGCAGAAGACGGCACTGTATTTAAAGAAGCGCTGCTGTTTACTCATCGTGGTTTATCTGGACCGGCGGTGTTGCAAATCTCTTCTTACTGGAAAGCTGGGCAAAAGGTTACGATTAACTTAGTGCCGGAAATAGATGTGCATGAGCTATTGGTTCAATCTCGTGAGCAGCATCCTAATTTAAGCTTGAAAAACACCTTAGCCAAAGCACTGCCAAAGCGTTTAGTTGAAGTGTTAATTGAGCGTAAAGAGCTAGAAGATAAACCACTAAAGCAGCTTACCCCCAATCGGCTTCTTGCTATCACGCATTATTTGGAGAACTGGCAGATTTTACCGAATAGTACTGAAGGGTATCGAACGGCCGAAGTGACCTTGGGTGGGGTTGATACCGATTACCTCTCATCTAAAACGATGGAGTGTAAGTCTGTCGCTGGCCTATATTTTATTGGTGAAGTGATGGATGTGACGGGTTGGTTAGGTGGGTATAACTTCCAGTGGTGTTGGTCTAGCGGCTTTGTTGCTGGCTCATGGGTATAATAATGTGTAGAGACAATAAAGTTTGTATTTAACCTGAGATCGGTTTAAGCCATCGCCATTAATCCTGATTTTTCAGTGGTTGTTATGTTCAACGATGGCTTTTCTGGTTTTAGGCAGTACGCAATTAACCCACCAAGTAAGTTCAACATGAATCC
>NZ_CAWPQZ010000050.1:0-23514 GCF_963889785.1 Vibrio sp. S12_S33
GGTTTTCATATGCCTGTTTCAATTTGTGGTCATTGGCTTGCGCACCAACTGAAATCAGGCACAAAGCTGCCACAAATATTGCTAAAAACTTCTTCATATACTCAAATCCCTTGGATTCACATAACGCTATCTATACTGCTATTTACCTACTTTTATTTTATTCCTTCGCCATCTATCACACCATCAAATTAGTCTAAAATTTGCATAAAAACATTTATATTCAGTTAATTACAATAGTGAATGACATGAAGAAGATCGCATTAGACGGATTTTTGTAACTTAACCAATTGACTAGTAATAAAAGCATACTACTGTATATATATACATTATTAGACCAAGGGATTGCAATGAAATCACAATTCATCTTAAGTATAAAAGAGTATATGCAGGCACGCCATTATGCGAATAAAACAATCGAGGCTTACTTACATTGGATTACTCGATACATTGTTTACCACGATAAAATACACCCGATGAAAATGGGAGACAATGAGGTAGAAGCCTTTTTGACTAATTTAGCTGTTAAAGGAAAAGTTGCAGCTAAAACTCAAGCTCTAGCGCTAAACTCATTACACTTTTTGTACCGTGAGATAATAAAAGAACCGCTTTCTATTAACATGAACTTTAAAAAGTCACAATTAGATAGAAAATTACCCGTGGTGATGACTAGAGATGAAACAAAACGATTTCTAGAACACATAGACCCACGTTATCAGCTACCAATCAAACTACTATACGGATCAGGGCTAAGGCTTATGGAATGTGTTAGATTACGTATACAAGATATTGATTATGACTACGGTGCAGTGAGAATTTGGCAAGGAAAAGGTGGGAAAAACCGAACCGTTACACTAGCTAAGGAGCTCTACCCTCAGCTAAAAGAGCAACAAGCCTTAGCAAAAAGATACTATGATAAAGATATGCAAACAAAAGGATATGGTGGTGTATGGCTCTCAAATGCACTCAGTGAAAAGTATCCCCATGCTGCTTATGAATTCAATTGGCATTACCTGTTTCCCTCACATTTAATTTCTCTCGATAAAGAAACAGGTTTAAAACGTAGACAGCACATCAACGAATCGGCAGTGCAACGTGCGGTTAGAAATACTGCACGTGATGCAGAAATTAAAAAAAGTATTTCATGCCATACCCTAAGGCACAGTTTTGCTACACATCTCCTTGAATCAGGAGCCGATATTAGGACTGTTCAAGAACAACTTGGACATAGCGATGTGAAAACCACCCAAATTTATACACATGTATTGGATAGAGGTGCAAATGGAGTACTAAGCCCACTATCTCGGTTATAAAATCAATGACAAAATATGAAATGTCGATAAAGAAAAAAGGAGAGCAAATGCTCTCCTTTTTCTTAAACCTGACTGCTAATTAAAGAGCAGCTTTCGCTTTTTCAACTAGAACTGCAAATGCAGCTTTGTCGAATACCGCGATATCGGCAAGGATCTTACGATCGATCTCGATAGATGCTTTCTTAAGGCCGTTAATGAAACGGCTGTAAGATAGACCATTCTGGCGAGATGCAGCGTTGATACGCGCAATCCATAGCTGACGGAACTGACGCTTTTTAGTGCGACGGTCACGGTAAGCGTATTGACCAGCTTTGGTAACTGCTTGGAAAGCTACGCGGTAAACACGTGAACGTGCTCCGTAGTAACCTTTAGCTTGTTTTAGAACTTTCTTATGACGTGCACGAGCTTGTACACCACGTTTTACGCGAGGCATTATGCTTCTCCTAAACTAAACGATAAATAAACTAAAAAGAATTAAGCGTATGGCAACATACGGATAACTGCAGCCACTTCACACTTAGGAAGGATTGCATTTGGACGTAGTTGACGCTTGTTCTTAGTAGTACGCTTAGTCAAGATGTGACGTTTTGTAGCGTGCTTGTACTTAATACCACCAGCAGTTTTCTTGAAACGCTTAGCAGCACCTTTGTTGGTTTTCATCTTAGGCATGATGAATAACTCCGCATTGTAGTAGTTTAATAACAATGTAATTAGGGCGAATAAAACCTTGCCGTTTTTCAACAGCAAGGTTTTATTACTTGTCAGCCGTTAATTACTTCTTTTTAGGGGCAAGCATCATGATCATCTGACGTGCTTCAATTCGACTCGGGAAAGATTCTACTACTGCTAAATCAGCGGTATCTTCTTTCAAACGATGAAGAACATCAACACCGATATCTTGGTGCGCCATCTCTCGGCCACGGAAGCGAATAGTAACTTTCACTTTGTTGCCTTCTTCTAGGAAACGCGTCAGGTTGCGTAGTTTTACCTGATAGTCTCCAATATCAGTCCCAGGACGGAATTTAATTTCCTTAATCTGGATCTGCTTTTGCTTCTTCTTCTGCTCTTTAGCAGACTTGCTCTTTTCAAAGAGGAACTTGCCATAGTCCATCACACGACAAACTGGTGGCTCGGCGTTAGGGCTGATCTCTACAAGATCCATACCAGCTTCTACAGCAGCTTCAAGTGCTTCGTTGATTGATACAACACCAACGGGTTCACCATCTGCGCCAGTTAAACGAACTTCACGAACGCCACGAATTTCACCGTTTAAACGGTGCTGGTTTGGTTTGGCCGGCTGTTGGCCACGTCTTCCGCCTTTAATAGTTTATTCCTCCAGATTGAGCTTACGGCTCGAAACTTCGGCTTGGATGTATGAAATTAAATCATCCACTTTAAACTTGCCTAAGTCCTTACCCCTACGAGTACGTACTGCGATTTCGCCAGCTTCCATCTCTTGGTCGCCACAAACCAGCATATACGGTACACGTTTCAAAGTGTGTTCGCGGATTTTAAAGCCAATCTTCTCATTTCTCAAGTCTGCTTTAGCTCTAATTCCACATTTTTGTAGTTTTTGCGCTACTTCTTGAGCATAAACTGCCTGTTTGTCAGTTATGTTCATAATAACGGCTTGTTCAGGTGCCAACCACGTAGGGAAGAAACCTGCATATTCTTCAATTAGAATACCAATGAAGCGCTCTAACGAGCCAAGGATCGCTCGGTGAATCATCACAGGAACTAATCGTTCATTGTTCTCACCAACATAGGTTGCACCTAAACGAGTTGGTAAGTTGAAATCAAGCTGTACTGTACCACATTGCCACGCGCGATCTAAGCAATCATGCAAAGTAAATTCGATTTTAGGACCATAGAAAGCACCTTCGCCTTCTTGAATCTCATATTCGATGCCCATAGCTTCAAGAGATAGCTTCAGAGCTTCTTCTGATTTGTCCCAAATTTCGTCACTACCTACACGCTTTTCAGGGCGAGTTGATAATTTCACAACAATATTGTCAAAACCAAAGGTTGTGTAAGTATCGTAGACCATTTTAATACAAGAAGTGACTTCTTGTTGAATTTGGTCTTCTGTACAGAAAATATGAGCATCATCTTGTGTGAAACCACGAACACGCATAATTCCGTGTAGTGAACCTGACGGTTCATTACGGTGACACGAACCAAACTCTGCCATACGTAGTGGCAAGTCACGGTAAGATTTTAGACCTTGATTAAAAATCTGAACATGGCCTGGGCAGTTCATTGGCTTGATTGCATATTCACGATTCTCGGAAGAAGTTGTAAACATGGCATCAGCGTACTTATCCCAGTGACCAGAACGTTCCCAAAGCACGCGGTCCATCATCAACGGACCTTTCACTTCTTGGTAATCATATTCGCTCAGTTTTTGACGAATAAACACTTCAAGATCACGGAAAATTGACCAACCATTATGATGCCAGAACACCATGCCAGGTGCTTCTTGTTGCATGTGGAATAGGTCTAAGTGCTTACCAATTTTACGATGGTCACGTTTAGCTGCTTCTTCTAAACGCGTTAAATGCGCTTGCAGCGCTTTCTTATCGTGGAAAGCAGTACCGTAGATACGTTGCAGCATTTTATTGTCGCTGTTACCGCGCCAATATGCACCAGCAACACTCAATAATGTGAAGTGTTGGCAAAAGCTCATATTTGGCACGTGTGGACCACGACACATATCTATGTATTCTTCATGATGATAAAGACCGGGTCGATCATCACGAGATACATTTTCATCCAAAATTTCAATTTTGTATGTTTCACCGCGAGCTTCAAAAGCATCACGAGCTTCCTGCCAACTGACTTTCTTTTTAACGACTTGATATTTCGTCTTAGCCAACTCTTTCATGCGCTTTTCGATCTGTTCTAAATCGTCTTGCGTTAAAGATTGCTCAAGGTCGATGTCATAGTAAAAGCCGCTATCGATCGTCGGGCCAATCGCCATTTTCGCTTGTGGGTAAAGTTGCTTTAATGCATGACCTAGCAAGTGTGCGCAAGAGTGACGCACAATTTCTAAACCATCAACTTCATCTTTAGCAGTAATGATTTCAAGGCTGGCATCGTTTTCGATAAGGTCGCATGCATCAACACGCACCCCATCAACACGACCTGCAATGGTTGCTTTCGCAAGACCTGGGCCAATTGAAGCCGCAACGTCCATTGTAGATATAGGGTTATCGAAGTGACGCTGACTACCGTCAGGAAGAGTAATAATAGGCATGTTATATCCTTACAGTGGTGTTGCATACCAAGCAACACATGTTTATTTGATTGAAAAGTAAGTCATTAAAGATCAATCGGTAACACGAATACCGGAACTTCAATGAAGTGAGGATTTTAACTAGCTCACACTAGCGATGTAAAGCGCGAATAGTCCAAATAAAAAGAAAAAGCCCACGGCACTAACCATGGGCTTAGTAATTACACTATGAATTATGCTTCGCTGCGACGTGGGCGACTAGCACCACCAGTACTGCTGCCATTGCCGTGACCACGTTCGCCACGGAAGTTACCACGGTGGTCACCACCACGGTTGCGATCAAAACGACGCTCACCATCGCGACCAGAAGCAGCACCACCTTCACGGTTACCGCGGAAGCCACCTTCACGGCCACCACGACCAGCGCTTGCACCAGCTTCACGATTGCGGAAACCGCCATTGCCGCCTTCACGACGAGCACCGTTACCACCTTCACGACGGCCACGAGACTCACGGAAATCATCAAAATCACAAACCACTGCGCCCACTTCTTTTTGGCGAATACGTAGCTTGCGCAGTTTGCCTGTCACGTCTGATGACATCGCTTTTGGAAGTTGAACGAATGTATGACCTTGCGCTAGCTTAATCGCACCGATAGAGCCTTTGGTTAAACCAAGCTCGTTCGCTAATGCGCCAACGATGTCTTTAACTTGAACGCCTTGCTCACGACCAACTTGAAGTTGGTAAGTATCCCAATCTGTATTTGAGGCACCGTATTCACGACGACTGCCTTCGCGGCCACCTTCACGACGATCACCACCTTCTTTACGATCACGGCGACGAGTTTTTTCACGCTCAATCGCTTCAATCATTGGGTCAGCACCTACGTAGAACAGAGGACGCTTACCTTGTTGGCGTTTAAGTAAAATAGCAGCTAAAGTCGCAGCATCAATTTCTAAGCTTTCTTGTAGTTTTTCAATCAACTCAGCAAATTTATCTAATGCTGTGTGACCTTTTTCAGCTTCTAGTTCTGCGCCTAATTTGACAAGACGAGACTCAGCCACTTTGTCACGCAGTGGCAGTTGAATTTCTTCCATTGAAGAACGTGTAACACGTTCGATAGTGCGAAGCATACGAATTTGGTTAGTACGAACAAGAAGGATCGCCTTACCTTTACGTCCAGCACGACCAGTACGACCGATACGGTGAATGTATGACTCAACGTCAAATGGAATATCGTAGTTAAATACGTGTGTAATACGAGGCACATCAAGACCACGCGCTACAACGTCGGTTGCTACAAGAATATCAATCACACCTTGTTTGATATGATCAACAGTACGTTCACGCAATGACTGAGGAATATCACCGTGGAGTGCTGCCGCTTTAAAGCCACGTGCAGACAACCAGTCAGCCAAACGCTCAGTATCTTGGCGAGTACGTACGAATACGATTGAAGCATCAGTCTCTTCTGTTTCAAGAAGACGAGACATCGCTTCGTCTTTCTCAACGCCTTTCACTACCCAGTATTGCTGCTCTACTTTTGCAACAGTTTGGTTTGAACCAGCAACGTCAACACGCGCAGGATCACGTAGGTAGCGATCAACAATGGTCTTAACCATTGGTGGCATAGTCGCAGAGAACAATACACGCTGAGCGGTGTCTGGCGCTTGTTCCATGATCCACGTTACGTCATCAACGAAGCCCATTTTCAACATTTCGTCAGCTTCATCTAGGACGAATGTGTGGCATTCGTCTAAGTGTAGACGGTCACGAGTGATCAAATCTTTTACACGACCAGGAGTACCAACCACAATGTGAGCACCTGATTTAAGTGCACGCATTTGATCAACAATAGAAGCACCACCGTAGATCTCAAGAACTTTAAGACCTTGAATTTTCTGGCCAAGGTTTTTGATTTCTGCGGCAACTTGAATGGCTAGCTCACGAGTAGGAGCCATCACAATCGCTTGTGGTTTGTACTGAGAAAGATTTAGCTTGTTTAATAGAGGCAAAGAAAACGCAGCCGTTTTACCTGTACCTGTTTGTGCTTTACCTAGCGCATCTTTACCTTCGAGAAGGAAAGGAATAGCTGCTGCTTGAATAGGTGTTGGAGAAACGAATCCCATTTCATTTAAAGCTGATAGAATTGAGTCGTTCAGGGCTAATTCACTGAATTGAATTACAGAGTCTTGCATGGAGATCCCACTAGATTAATTAACAAAAGGTCCCACGAGCTCTACCAATTCCAATACCGATCCAATAAAAGAGCTGAGTTCCGTTCAGATGCGGATAAGTCTTAAAACGCATCAAGCCGCTAGGGACATATAAGGGACGCGGATTATTCCCTAAAAGCATAAAAAAAGCCAGTAAAAATTGAATCACATCACATATTTCTATCACAAAGACCATTTCAGCATATAAATTCACCGAAAATTGATGAAAATCTGCGTCATGGTAAAACGATAAAGATACTGGTTGACAAAAATAGCGCTTTCGGTAGTAATCATCCCTCTCAATGATTATAGTGTGCTTAATCACATTCGTTAGAAAAAGACACATGTTTCAAGATAATCCACTACTCGCCCAGCTCAAACAACAAATCCAAGAAAACCTGCCCAAAAAAGAAGGCACGATCAAAGCGACAGATAAAAGCTTTGGCTTTTTAGAGGTCGACAGCAAAAAAAGCTTCTTTATTCCGCCTCCATACATGAAAAAGTGTCTTCACGGCGATAAAGTGATCGCTATCATTCGCACTGAGAATGAAAAAGAAGTAGCAGAGCCTCAAGAGTTGGTAGAACAGTCTTTAACACGATTTATCGGCCGCGTGAAACTATTGAAAGGAAAATTGCACGTTACGCCTGATCTTCCTCAGTTAAAGAAACTCTCTTTAAAAGCGAAAGTACAAAAAGGACTCAATCCTGAACATTTTGCTGAAAATGATTGGGTGGTAGCACAACTTACTCGCCATCCTTTAAAGGATGATAGTGGGTTCTTTGTTGAGATCACTCAGAAAATCACAGATGCAAACGATAAAATTGCTCCTTGGTGGGTAACATTGGCTGAAAATGATCTCCCCAACAGTGAGCCGGAAGGTATTGAACACTGGGAGATAAAAGATGACGCAGATCTAGAGCGCATCGATATGACGCATATTCCTTTCGTGACCATCGATGGTGCTTCAACGAAAGATATGGATGATGCTCTTTATGCTCAGAAAACTGAAAACGGTGATTTCAAACTAACCATCGCAATTGCCGACCCAACGGCCTACATCGCTCCCGAAGATGAAATGGATAAAGTTGCTCGTGAGCGAGGCTTCACTATTTATCTACCGGGCCGCAACATTCCAATGCTTCCGCGCGATTTAGCAGATGAGCTATGCTCTTTGATGGAAAATGAAATCCGCCCAGCCCTTTGCTGTAGTGTGACCGTTACTAAAGATGGTGTGATTGGTGATGACATCCACTTCTTTGCAGCCAATATTAAATCACACGCTCGATTAGTGTATGACCAACTATCCGATTGGTTAGAGAATGGTCACTCTGACGATTGGCAACCTAGCGAAGCGATCGCGACCGTTGTGCGTGCACTTTATGACTTCTCTTTGGCCCGCGTACAATGGCGCGAGACTCACGCTGTTGTTTTCCCAGATCGCCCAGATTACCGATTTGAACTCAGTGAAGATAATGACGTGATTGCTATCCATGCTGATATGCGTCGTTCCGCAAATCGTTTGGTTGAAGAGGCAATGATCACCGCTAACATTTGTGCCGGTAAAACGCTGCGAGATAGCTTCGGACAAGGCGTTTTCAATACACATGCTGGCTTTAAGCCTGAGAAAATCGCGGATGTGGTTGAAATGGTCAACCCAACGGGTGAACTTGAATTCAACGCAGAGAACCTTACGACCCTTGAAGGATTTGCTGCGGTACGTCGATGGCTGTGCAAACAAGAGACTAGCTACTTAGATAACCGTATCCGTAAATGCCAAGCATACAGTGAAATTGGTAATCACCCCCTACCTCACTATGCGATGGGTTTAGATATCTACGCAACTTGGACATCTCCAATTCGTAAATATGGCGATATGATCAACCATCGTATGTTGAAGGCGCATATTCTTGGCAAAGAGCCGATACAAAGACCCGATGAAACCGTGGGTGAAGAGCTCGCATTGCATCGTAAACACCACAATATGGCAGAACGTAATGTTGGCGATTGGCTGTATGTGCGTACTCTTGCTGATGAACCAAGTAAAGGAACTAAATTCACTGCAGAAATTTTCGATATTAATCGCGCAGGTATGCGTGTACGCCTTGTTGAAAACGGCGCAGCAGCCTTCATTCCTGGTTCTCTAATACTCAATAATAAAGAGCGTCTAGAATGTAATAACGATAACGGCACGGTTCTGGTTGATAAAGAAGTGGTCTTTAAATTGGGCGACACTTTAGAAGTGGTTTTAGCAGAAGTAAACCAAGAAAACCGTAGCCTAGTTGCCAAACCGACACAAATTTTTGCTGATGTACCTGTTGCTGCAGAACCTTCAGATTCTGCACCTGAAGCTAGTGAGCAACAAACCAGCTAAGTAACACGCTTCACTTAGATCAGAAAAAGGCATTCTTCGGGATGCCTTTTTTACGATTAGTTACTCACAGAGCCTATATACCCTTCCTACTTGAAGTTGCAGCGGTGTTGGCTACATTCGCTCACCCCAATCACATAGTTTATCTATGCTCATGGGGATGAACTCACTTGCCGCCTACCTGCAACTTCAAGTTGTTTGGGTATAGATAATAAAAAAACCTAAACTCACCAAAAATATGACTTAGGATCTTTTTCAATTTCTCTGATTAAAGCGGTTAAATCATCGCTTTTCGGTAAATAGGGATAAGGCTGCCACGACTGCGTATCTTGCTGGCCACTGAGAACATGCCTCGCTGAACTATGATCACTGGGAATGTATAAACCCCATAGCAGTTCTTCTCGAATTACTTTGGCAACAATGCTCGAATAATCAGAATGGGTTGAGTCTAACTTGTAATGATGTTTAATAAACTGTACTCCATCAGCGATAGGCTCAAAGCACGATTTCCCCAATTCCACAGGCAAACTTTGGTTACGGTTGTGGCAAACTAACTCTGCCCTTCGCTCCAATTGACGTTGTAACAAATTCACTACCGCCATATAAACCTCGATGAAAAGTGGATTACCTCGCTGACTATAACTGACTTACAGCATGAGGGGAGATAAAAACTAACTCAACTCTCCCATTTCGATTTCCATTCACAAAAGTGTCATCTGTACGACATATTATAGCCGCTCTATTCATAACTATATTGGAGTCTTTATGTTTCGAGTCGCGCTTGCAGCACTACTCTCAGCCTCTTTATTTACTCAGTTTGTCTTCGCAAGTGAAATCAATATTTCAGGCTCAACTTCGGTCGCTCGAATCATGGATGTATTTGCAGAAGACTACAATGCCAGTCACCCGGACACTTATATCGCGGTTCAAGGCGTGGGGTCGACCGCAGGTATCACACTATTGAAAAAAGGCGTTGCTTCGATAGGAATGAGTTCTCGTTATCTCACAGAAAATGAACAAGATGACGCCATGACAACATTGCCTATCGCCTACGATGGATTAGCCGTTGTAGTGAATCGTTCGAATTCTGTTGAAAACCTCTCTAGACAGCAGTTGTATAACATCTATAAAGGTAAAATCACTAATTGGAAGCAAGTGGGTGGCAATGACCAAAAAATCGCGGTAGTGACACGAGAAGCTTCTTCGGGTTCTCGGTACAGCTTTGAAAGTCTGCTAGGGCTCACTAAAGTTATCAATGATCGCTTAGTTTCCGACATTAACCCTAATAACTTAGTCGTCAATAGCAACAGTATGGTTAAAACATTAGTAAACCATAACCCACAAGCAATTGGTTTTATTTCAACTGGATCTGTGGACAAATCGATTAAAGCGATAAAATTTGAAGGTGTGGAAGCAACGGCTAAAAACATTGCGAACCATGAATACCAACTTTCACGACCATTTTTAGTTCTGTACTACCCACAAAAAATGACTGAGGAAGTGAAAGCGTTCATTTCATATCTAGGATCAGACAAAGCCAATGCACTTATCGATGAATATGGGTATATTTCGTTGAACGCTCATAAATAGCAACAGCATCAATTTGTAGTTCAAATAGCAAAAAAGGGGAGCAGTAGCTCTAATGCCGCTCACCTTAAGTGAACGGCATTACTGTATTGCTCTTGCTAATAAAGTGGTGCGAACAGCATGGACAATGCTTCGGAACGAAACAAAATATTCACCTATTTTAATTACAGCGTAAGCTATTAAAAACACAATACTAATTTGAAGTTTTACAAAATGATGATGCAAAAAAGGTAAGACCAACCTACTGAAAACCTGGCCATTCCTTCACGCTATTAAAAGCTGATAACTCGATGAGGACAGTAGGTGCGCAAACATCAAAGGCTAGAAGGTAGCGCCTTCAACAAGAAGCCGTATATACGACCGCATCTTAACTTTAATTGCTAAATCACTTTGTAAATACGTGGATTCCATATAAGGAATGGGGCAAAACTTTGCTAGCAATGATCGCGCTGAGAAGTGTCTGGACATAACCAAGCAAACACTAACTTGACTAACTAAGGGGCAATTGAAGCAGTCAATGTAGTGAGTAATCGCTGTGTCGCCATTCACGCGCTTTGCGATGGTCTATCCAACATATAAGCACAAAAAAAGCGAGCACCAAGCTCGCTTCTATCTGTTTGATTTTAAATGTAATTAAAGCAATTCAACCGACTGCTGGGCAATCACGAATTCTTCGTTAGTTGGTACAACAAGCACTACTGCATTTAGCATGTCTGATTTTGCGATAATACCAGCATTACCAAAGCGAGCTTGCTCATTGCCTTGTTCATCTTCAACAAAACCTAGAATTTTCAAGTTACGCAGAATTTCACGACGAATTGGTAGTGCGTTTTCACCAATGCCGCCAGTGAAAATGATGCCATCTAATGAATCTAAAGCGGCTAGGTAAGAAGCTATGTATTTTGCAACGCGATAAGTAAAGACTTGGAATGCTAAAGTTGCGCCTTCATGACCTTCTTCCATCGCTTCTAAAATACCGCGAGCATCACTGGTTAAACCTGATACACCAAGGAAACCAGACGCTTTATTGAGTGAGTTGAATACTTGCTCTTGTGACCAACCTTTCTTCAATAGAAACTCGATAATCCCTGGGTCAAGGTCACCACAACGTGTACCCATCATCAAACCTGAAAGTGGTGTGAAACCCATGCTTGTATCAACACTTTGCCCATCTTTAATCGCGCACACAGAAGCACCGTTACCAAGGTGTACAGAGATAAAGCTACTTTCATCGATTGGCTTATTGAGTATTTTTGCAGCCTCGCGACTCACATAGTAATGACTTGTACCATGGAAACCATATCGACGAATGCCAAATTCAGTGTACAACTCTTTCGCGATTGCGCCGGTATACGCTTTTGCCGGCATGGTTTGGTGGAAAGCCGTGTCAAAAACCGCGAATTGTGGCAGTTCAGGGAATGCAGCCATTGCTGCGCGCATACCGATAGCATGTGCTTTGTTGTGCAGTGGCGCAAGATCACTTAATGCTTCCACTTCTTGCACAATTTTATCGTCTAATTTAACGGTTTTAGTGAACTTCTCACCGCCATGTACCACTCGGTGCCCAACAGCAACCACATCATCAATCAGACCGTAGGTTTTCACTAACTCAACTAATTTTGCGACAGCCAATTGGTGATGGTTCTCTTCACCTTTAATCGCAAAATCTGCTTTTTCGCCATTAAACTTCCAGCTCATTCGAGCGTCTTCCAACCCAAAACACTCACCTAGACCACTAAGTACGGCGTCGCCCGTATTTGAATCAATTACAGCAAACTTCAGTGAAGAGCTGCCAGAGTTAATAACCAGAACATACGAATTAGACATGGGGTAAGATTCCTGTGTGAGACCAACTTTCAAGCTTTATCGCTTGTTTAGATATAAGGACCATTATTCAATAATTTTTGAATCTTTCAACTTTGTTTTAATTTTTTATCCAAACCAAACAATTTTTTCTTGATCTAACGCAAACTATTATTTTTTTCGAACAGAGAAATATATCGATTTGTATCGACACAAGCGCTTATTGAAGCAAACGTTTACACCATTACCATTCTTGGCACCATTGAATATCGTAGCCGATGAACTCGAATGATTAAGATCGATATGCATCTACTGACTTAACTTGTATTAATGTGTATGAAAAGTGGGTTAATTAGGTCGTGACTCCAATCGGTTGATTCAAAGATAGAACTCTCGTTCAATGAATGTTCTGATCACCTTATCGTGCATCTTCTCCGATTTGGAAAAACCGATTGTTCTACGTACTAAACGTTTTAATCTGGAACGCTGGGTTAGATTGGTTCGCTCAATCCGTTGAGTGAACCTTTTGCCCACAACATGCTTCTCCCTTGGTAATTCTTTTGTGTAAACGCTGAAGTCATCGATAAAAAAGAAGCTGATATCAAACGGCTTGAGCAAAGCGAGCAACGAGCGCAGAATCCGTATTACGGCTACCAAATGCGTGAGCAATGATGCGCTTATAGCGAGGATCCCAAACATACCAAAGCCTGCGGCGATTTTTCTTTTTACCTACGAATGACCATTGCTCATCAACTTCACAGATTAGAGAGATGTTTGCTTTATCGAAGGGTATAGAGGTCACCATGTCGTGTCGCCTTGATACTCTCCACTGTCGGTTGAAAAGCAAAATCTTTGTATATGGCAGAAAAACGTGATTCAGGACCAAAAGTAGTAATATTGCCACCAGAGCTAATCACTATGAGAGCGTCTAACTGGTCTGATTGAAGTGGCGAATAGCTTGAAACTGTTTATCCAAAGCAGCAATTTTTGATAGCTCGTCATAATTGGTTGCCGCTCGTGAACCTATCACAATAACGTCCGGCTTTTGCATGTAAATAGCTTCAAAATCGGGTTTAACTAACGAACTAGCTGAAACGTATTGTTTGGTTTTATATTTGTCCAAATAGCTTGGTAATTGGGCGACTTTCGAAACGGCAACAGACTCCACACCAAAGCTATCTAGTGCATCAAGCGCACCCAAACCAATGACAACAATACGTTGCGGTTTTTGCTCTAATGTATTCATGTTCCACTGAAACAGTGTTTGCGTGCAAAGAAAAAGAGGCAAATAACCTTACCATAACCAAACTAATAAGCGATTTCATACAAATTTCCATTTAAAGTTAATTACGACAGAATTTGATAATCATTCGCATTGAATGCAGTGGTAATGTAATTGCAGACATCGTTAAGAGCAACCATCTTTACCCGAAAAACTGACGATGAGGTGATGAAATAGGCAGGGTGTTGAAAAAACAAACAACAAAACGTTTGCGCTATAGAAATGGTAACCACCTACTTCAGTAGGTGGTTTGGGGCTGAAAACAAAAAAAAGAGTCGTTAAGGGCGGGTCGGATTAATCGTTAGTGGTTCAAACGTTGCCACTGCATTACCACTTGCTCCAGGATGAGCAGTGTAAGATGTGTCTTGCATAATCGTATAAAAAACATCTACATAATCATCGTCATTAGTGAGCAAACCGTCTGGGATTGCATCAATAATCTTCCCGGTAATCTGTGGGATAATCGCATAAGCTTGTACTTCTGGATCTGGGATAAGCTTCATAACTTCTTCAGCTACTTTGACCAATAACTTACCCAATTCCTTATAATCAGTACCATCATCTTGCTCCATTAGAATGAGATCAGCCGCCCCCCAACGGTAACGAGACCATTGGATCATCACTTGGTTTGGAAAATAGTCTTGCTTATCGTAGTCCAAATAAGGCATTTCAACTAAATCAATAGTCGGTTCATCACGGCTAGGATTCACTCCGGTCACAATGGCGTAGATTTCAGCTCTGCCAGAAATCCACGGTTCTTTATCATCCGCTAATTGAATTTTCTTTAGTACGGTCGTTGAGATTGGATCAACACTGCTAACTTCAATGCTGCGTGCCATTGAAACCGCTTCAACTTGACCACTTTCCGTCGTAGTCAGCATGGTAGGTTGACCAAGTTTATTCATTTCAACGCGCATCGCTTGTAAACCCGCACGCAGTTCCACTTCACTATTGCTATCAATAACAAAAACAGGCACATCTGGCATCTGGTACACATCAAGTTGATGAACCTGCCCGTACACATCAAAAGCTTCAATATATTGCCATGATGCATCATTTCCTTTCGGCTCGAATGCAAATAGTGGACTCTGCCCTTCCTGCCATTCTTTAACCATGGACGCATCAGCAAGACGAAGTTGTAGCAGCTGTTGAGTAAACTCCTCAATCCCTTTCATCGAACGAATTTGGGCATCAGCCGCAACCATTTGCTGGCTAAAGTCAGAATCAGGCTGTTTTTCTTTCAAAGTGGAAACCGAAATGGATAAGTTTTGAGCACTAATTTGCGTTTTAAGCGTCGCTTCAAACTTGCTATAACTTTCACTTAACTTCAGCGCCAATTCGCGTTTTTGCTGTGTGATGGCATCAGCATTAAATTGTGCCGAGTTAGTCGTACTCGTCTCTTCAGATTGGCAGCCAACCAGCGTTACCACAAGTAGTAATGAAACGGGTGTTATATATTTCATAATGAACCCTTTATATTCTCGTTATTATTCCCTTGCCAGCTGAAATAGACACATCAATTTGCAAGGGGTTATTAGTATTAGAGCCACACATATAGAGTAAATGCTCCACAAGAATACAGTATCACCGAACGCTATTCTTTCAACATAAAAATATAATGATATTTTATATTTCGCCTACAAGATCAAATTAAGCTTTAGTAAACATTAAATTAACAAGTGTTAATATAGCGCCAATTATCTTCTAATCATTTGATTTAGTAGGAATATACTCTTCCTACTTGAAGTTGCAGCGATGTTGACTACGTTTGCTCCCCCCAATCACATAGGTTATCTATACTCATGGGGATTCACTCACTTGCCGCCTACCTGCAACTTCAAATAGTTTGGATATAGATCAAAATATTTTTTGTTGTTATTTTAATGAAATTATATCAATAACACATTGATAAATATTCAAAAATAAATCTCCCTACGGCAAGGGCAAACGATAAACCAATTAATCTTGTATATAATATATGTTAATCAATAATTGGGTAGGCAATACACTCAGATAACACAACGTGAGTAATGGTCTGTGGATCAATCATTTTCCAGCCATTATGGCTGTCCAAAGGTTCAGATGCTAATACGATGTTATCCCCTTCGACCTTACTAAATATAGTGGGTGGCACACCATCCGAACTGTAACGAACTAACCAAAATTCACGTCCATCAGAGATACAAATAGAGGCTTTAAATGGCAGTTCAATTCCCTTTTCCACCATTAAATTTTCAATTTCACTGATCGTAGAACGAATCGCTTTGATCGGATCAATAAACAAGCCATTGTTAACCATAAGTAGGAAAATTAGCTCACTGTCTGTGGTTCCTATACGCTTTATATAAAGTGCTTCTGGCAGCTTTCTCTCTAGGGCAAATTTCACTTTCTCAAACTCACCGATTTGCCCATTATGCAAAAACATCCAATTATCTAAAATGAAGGGGTGGCAATTTGAACGCGACACTTGTGTCCCTGTGGAAGAACGTACATGCGCCATAAATCGATGAGAGCAAATATGATGAGCAAGAGAGCGTAAATTTTCATCGCCCCATGCCGGTAAGACTTCGTGAAACTGTCCGGGGGTACTTCTCTCGGTATACCAACCTAATCCAAAACCATCAGCATTGACTCGAGTCACGGCTTTACGTGCTTCTAAGCTTTGATGAACTAATGAGTGTTCCGGTTGATAAACCAGTTGGTCAAGATAAATGGGACTTCCTTGGTAAGCGAGCCAGCGGCACATAGTGGGAATATTCCTAACTAAATAACAGTATCTTCAATAAAGCATGTTTATGCTCCTCTCGCAAGGTGTCAAAAGTATCATTATTTCCTTGAACAATAAAAATACAGTTTAAAGATGTAACTCAAAAATAGGCAATGTTTTTATTGATATCAATAAGAGTAAAAATAAAGACTTAATTTAGTTCATACTATACCCTTCCTACTTGAAGTTGCAGCTGTGTTGGCTACGTTCGCTCACCCCAATCACATAGTTTATTTATACTCATGGGGATGAACTCACTTGCCGCCTACCTTCAACTTCAAGTTGTTTAGGTATGCTTTATATAAAGTGAATCAAGATCATACTTTACTCATCATCATATTTACTCCATTTAAAAATACTCCTAAACATTTTTATTCCATATTATTAAAATAATTAAAAACACAAAGTATTACTAAACTAGTACAGTTAAGACCATTTCATCCATTGAGTAAAATTAAAAGATAATACTATCAACTAAAAAACCACTTCAAATAAATAATTAGCCGACATTAATATCAATAAAATAATTTATTTATGTTAACCATATATGTTGTTAATGAGATCCTTTGTGCAATTAAAAAACATTCACACTTGCTATAGATATACCGAATATATAAATTGTTACAAATAGTTCACAAAACATATGGACATGCCGTGAAACATTTAATCTCTTTTATATTAATTAGTTACTCCACGATCACCGTCGCACAGCCTATGGTTAACGATGAAGCTTTGATTTCATCTTTGATCGAACGTGGTGTTATATGTGAAGGACTCACATCCGAAGAACAACAACAAGCATTAAATATCTATCTACAAAAAAAAATAAATAATAAGAATACCAACTCAAACGATAAAGATCCTAACCCGACTGATACTTGTATTTCAGCCAAGTACAAAGAGAAAGCTTAAATATACCTTTCCGACTTGAGTTTACAGCAGTGTTGACGACACTTACTCCCCCCAATTACATAGTTAATCTATGCTCATGGGGATGAAATGACTTGCCACCTACCTGCAAATCTAAGTGGTTTGGGTATACCGTAAAATTCAATATTCACTGATTCTTATTTAAAAAATAGAAAATAGTGAAATTGCAATACCATTAATATAGGAAATAAAATAAGGAAATAAAATGAAACTTATGAGGAAAACATTGCTCACGTCTGCAATGGTCACTCTATTTAACGTCAGTGCTTACGCACAAACACCCATTGATTTAGGTACAGTAAACGAAGATAAGCTGATTGAAATGTTAGTGCGTAATGGTGTTATTGATACTCACGCTTCTGACGCAGCTAAACGTGATGCATTAGACCGCTACCTAGAGCATAGAATTAATTCTGGTTTTTACGGTGATGCACAATTTGGTAAAAAGGCTCTTGAGCAACGAGCCAAAATACTAAAAACCATCGAAAAACAAAAAGGGATGCAAAAAGCGAGTGTTTTCGCGTTAGATATAAGTACTAAACGTACAGATAAAGTGCTTGCTTTATTGGTTGACTTCCCTGATTTACCTTGGAACGACAATAAGCTAACCAATGAGCACACCGAAATGCTCTACACGAGTTACGAACCAGCACACTACCAAGATTTATTATTCTCTAGCGCAGGTTACACTGGCCCCAATGGTGAAAACTTCATTTCAATGCGCCAATATTATGAGAGTGAATCCGGCAATAGTTACAGCGTGTCTGGGCAAGCAGCTGGCTGGTATCGTGCTTCCAAAAATGCGGCGTACTATGGCGGTAACTCCCCGACCACAGATAGCGACATGAACGCGCAAGAGTTAGTGCGTGAAGCGCTTAATCAATTGGCGCAGGACCCAAGCATCAACCTAGCCGATTACGATATCGAAGACCGCTACGATTATGATGGAGACGGTAATTTCCGCGAACCAGACGGTGTTATTGATCATTTAATGGTGTTTCATGCCTCAGTCGGTGAAGAAGCCGGTGGTGGTGTACTTGGCCCTGATGCGATTTGGTCTCACCGTTATAATTTAGGTCAATATCACGTACTAAAAGGAACACAAAGCACTGTACCGGGTCGTTTTAACGGTCAATATGCGGCTTATGATTACACTATTCAACCAATTGATGCAGCCGCTGGAGTTTGTGCTCATGAGTACGGACATGACTTAGGGTTACCAGATGAATACGATACAAAGTACACAGGTAAAGGTGAACCTGTTTCTTATTGGTCTATCATGTCATCGGGTAGTTGGGCTGGTAAAATTGGTGGCACACAACCTACCGCATTCAGTTCTTGGTCCAAACAGTTTTTACAAAAAGCCATTGGTGGGCGTTGGATTAACGACGATCAAATCTCTATTAATGATCTGGAGAATAAGCCACGAGTCTTCACGCTGTTCCAAACAACCGATAACTCTCGCCCTAATATGGTGAAAGTCGATTTACCAATGAAACGTGTGGACGGCATTAAACCTTATGCTGGCGAGTTCTCATTCTATTCAAATAAAGGCGACGACCTGAAGAACAGCATGTCGCGCAAACTTTCGATTCCCGCTGGTAGCAACGCTATATTAAGCTTTAAAGCATGGTATCAAATCGAAAAAGATTATGATTTCGCTCGTGTTCTGATTAATGGCCAAGCACTTTCAGGCAATATCACTACGATGGATGACCCTTACAATACTGGTCTTGCACCTGCTATTTCTGGGGAATCAAACGGCTGGGTTGATGCGACATTTGATGTTTCTCAATGGGCTGGACAAGAGGTTGAATTGAGCTTCGACTACGTGACCGATGGCGGTCTCGCGATGGAAGGTTTGTATATCGATGACGTGACGCTTGAGGTCGATGGCACTCAGACGGCGATTGATGACGCAGAAGCAACCTCAACTTTTGCCTTTAAAGGTTATACCGTCAACAATGGCTTCCACCAAGCGCCGCATTACTACTTATTGCAATGGCGCAGTCATAATGACGTTGACCAAGGTTTAGCCAACATTAAGCGTATGGGGCAATTAATGACCTTTGAACCCGGCTTACTGGTTTGGTATGTCGATGAATCTTACGCTGATAACTGGGTAGGTAAGCACCCGGGCGAAGGTTGGTTAGGTGTGGTCGATGCCGATCAAAATGCCTTGGTTTGGTCAAAGACTGGCGAAGCGGCACAAACTCGTTACCAAGTTCGCGATGCTGCATTTTCTCTTCAAGATCAAGCGCCGTTACGCTTAGTCTCCTCCGACGGTGATGTTCTGCAAGATAATAGTTTAATCGGCAATGGTAATTTCTCAGATGATCAAGACTACAGCTCACCAATGGCTCCTGATTCCGGTCGTAAATTAACTGAATTTGGGTTGATGATCGATATTGTGAATCAAGGTCAAAATAATGAATATGGTGTAGTTCGTTTATCAAAAGTGAGTGAGCAAAATAGTGAGCCTGTTGCAAACTTTGAACTCAAAACCGAAGGGCTAACCGTCACTGCCTTTAACTACAGTGCTGATCAAGATGGTGAATTAGTCAGTTATGTGTGGGACTTTGGTAATGGTCAAAACAGCACTGACATGGCACCAACGTGGCATTATGCTAAGGCAGGTAATTACTCAGTAACCTTAACGGTGACAGACGATAAAGGAGCAACAAATACCATCACTCGCACAGTTCATGTGGAACTACCTAATGCCCTACCGAAAGCCAATGCGAAGTACATCCATCTTGGTCGCTGGGTGACTATGTGGTCAACAAGTAGTGATAACGATGGGCGTATTGTTGATATTGAGTGGACATTACCGGATGGCAAAGTAAAACGTGGTCGCGCCTTTACTTCGATTTTCCCAAGCTATGGTAATCACGAAGTCACCCTAAAAGTGATGGATGATAAAGGGGCAACGGTGACAAAAACGATTACTGTCAACTTGTAACTACCCTTTATCTTTTATAGAAAGCTTGAGCGCAACTTAGGTTGCGCTCTTTTTTATAAGAGATATAAAAAGAGGAATGGTTAAAGCGTATGGTCTTGCATTCTTTCTAAAGCTTCCACTCGCTTAAGCTGTTTTACATCAAATGTTTCGCTTCGTAACTGTGCAATGTACTGCTTTTTTTCATCATCGGTTAAGGCTTGCTCATTCAGCACACTTTCTCTTTGTTGTAGATAAATCGCTAACTGCTCAGAAAATCGTTCTCTTTGTTGGTCTAGCTCTGCCAACCGTTGTGCCCCTTCCTCTCCGACTAACTCAACACGTTCTAAATATTGTGCTTGAGGAGATCGTTCATCATTTTTATTTAACGCAGGAATAAGCCGTGCATTATATTCACTACGTTGGATGTATTGAGCCTGCTTACTCAGTAGAACCTGCCACTGCTGTTTTGCATCTTGTTGATCAATTGCTTGATTTTTGATTCGCAACTTATTAATCGCTAATTCACGTAACGCATTATCATTGGCAAATAAAAGCTGTTGTTGTGCTAGAGTAAAAAACTGACTTTGTAACATTAATAAGCGTTGGTGAATTTGTTCCAAGGTGAGTAGCTCTAATTTCGATGACTCCCACGCAAAATCCAAAGATGCTAGTGCTTGCTTGTAGAGAATAAATTGCTCTAATAAAGCTTCATCAACCATCATTCCTTCTTTTTGCTGAGCATATTGCAAAGTGCGTTGTTCAACTTCAGCTAAGCTACTCTCACCGAGAGTAGAGATAAAATAATTGATGAGATCATAGCTTGAAGCGTCATCAATTTGAGTATCCATTTGAGATGGTGTTTGTAACGCGGTGGGTAACGTTGACGATTGTTGCAGAAAAAAAACCAACCCAAAGATCCCAGAGACAACAACGAAACCAAATAGCGCAGGCTTTTTCATCATGACTCCTTACAAACCTTGTAGTTTGAGACGATTTGCATGTTGACGATATAGAGTGACAGGGTCAGTTGCAAAAAGGTGATGTATCCCAAGTAAACCGTTAATTTCATCCAAATGATTCATTTTATAGTCATCTCGGATCACTTGGCCTAAGTGAGCACTGCATGCACCGACAAGTCCATCATTTGGTCCATCAAACGCCAAACCTAAAATGGTCATTGCACCGTCGGTAGGGTCAAGTACATTGGTGAAGGTAGAAGATCCAGTCCACGAGTAATAATAAACACCGTTTTCGGCCAGTAACTCACCATCTCCACACTCTGACGCTGGGATCCCTTCAGGGTAATAATGGTTGAATTCTAATGAACCTTTAGTGGTTAATGCCTCTAAAGACGCAAGCGGATCTTGTTCTAAATCCGTTCCTCCAGAGAGCAAACTAATCAGCCCTGATAGCCCCTCAGCCAGTTTAATCGCAGCCGCCTCCGAAAGTGAACCGTCTGCAACATGCCCCCTGACTAAATCAGCCACTTTAGAACCTTTATTGACACCACCGATACTTGTTACAGAGGCAATTAAATCTGGTCTGACCGATGCCACATAGCGAGCTGTCGGACCACCATGACTATGACCAATTAAGTTGGCTTTTTGTGCACCAGTAGCCACGAGTATTGACTCGATTTGCTGCAACAACTGTTCACCACGTAGTTCCGTGCTATTTGTCGCTGAGACCTGAGCAACATAAACCGTAGCTCCATCCTTAGTTAACGATTGAGGAATACCATAGAAATAATCAATGCCAGCGAGGGTATCAAAACCGAACAACCCATGAACCAATACTATCGGATATTTTGTTTGCGTGTAGCCAGTAGGATTCAGTGCAGCAGCACTGGTT
The DNA here is from genome assembly GCF_963889785.1 of Vibrio sp. S12_S33. Classification (NCBI taxonomy): domain Bacteria; kingdom Pseudomonadati; phylum Pseudomonadota; class Gammaproteobacteria; order Vibrionales; family Vibrionaceae; genus Vibrio; species Vibrio sp. S12_S33. The sequence continues at coordinate 22,292 of NZ_CAWPQZ010000050.1, forward strand.
GCTGCAAATATAGAAGTGCTCAATAAATAAAGAGCAGCAATAATGATCGTTTTTCTCAAAAGATGTTCCTTCTTTGTATAGGGTGTTAACTTGAGTCGTATTAAGTCAAGAGATCAGACCTCTTACGAGCAACCTAAATGTAGAAGAAACCATTGATTTTTCAGTTTAAAACTTAAAATCCGTGAACGCGGCACAAAAATCAACAGTTATTATGAACATTGTGCAAATAAAAATGCACTCACCTTTTAGCCAAATTTTTGATACCTGTTCAATAACGCGGTATCAATACCATTGCACCATAAAACACTTTACCCGACGCATAGTAAAACTCCCACGCGTTGAGAATCCACTTGAATTGTTTGTATGCGCCACTTGCGACCACCTCAAATTAATACCATAATTAGGTACTATTTGGTATTAGGAGATTGCCATGGCTAAAAATACTAGCATCACTCTCGGCGAACACTTTGATGGTTTCATTAGTAAGCAAATCCAAAGTGGACGCTATGGCTCAGCAAGTGAAGTAATTCGTTCCGCTCTACGTTTACTCGAAACACAAGAAACGAAAATGAACACTTTACGACAACTGCTCGTTGAAGGTGAAGAAAGTGGTATGGCTGATTATGACCTCGATTCGTTTATCAATGAACTAGATAGCGAAGAGAGAAAATGAAACCATTCTAATTAACCAACAAGGCAAAATCCGATTTAAAAGATATTGCCTTATTTACCTCTCGCAGGTGGGGCCGCGAGCAACGAAATATTTATCTCAAACAATTCGATGAATCATTTTGGCTACTCGCTGAAAATCCTGACATCGGTAAAGCTTGTGATGAAATCAGAGATGACTACCGAAAATTTCCACAAGGAAACCATGTTATTTTTTATCAACAAATTGGTAGCCAAAACATCCAGATCATAAGAATCTTGCATAAGAGTATGGATGTAAATCCAATCTTTGGCGCATAACGCCCAATTAAGGTGATGAGATGGTCTCCCCCTACCACTTCACATGGCCTTGAGCCATGCTTGGAGTGTTCAGGTCCCGAAGCAAAAGGAGAAGACCATGACTCAGCATAAAATCATCGGCATCGACTTAGCAAAAAATATTTTCTTTCTTCTTCAAATTAATCATAAAGGAAAGAACATAAGCCGTAAAAAACTTCAACGAACTAAGCTACTTAATTACATCGCAAATCAAAATCCATGCATCATCTCTATGG
>NZ_CAWPQZ010000051.1:0-21519 GCF_963889785.1 Vibrio sp. S12_S33
AAAGGTAGACAGACTTAACCCGTTACGCTCACAGAAGACACGCTGGGATAAATGACTGGATTGGTATTTTTCAAACAGGTTTTGCCATTCTTGGTCGGTACGTCGTTTTGCCATTTCAGATCTCCTTGAGATTAGGGGATTTGATCTTAGGACGTACCGATATTGATTAAAATGTGGGGTTTATGATGCGCTTACGATAAAACGGGCTTTGCCCTATGGTACAAACGGTTGGAAAAAGCCAAATTCAAATGGCCCAATCAAGAGAAAAAGGGTCATGACTCCAATCGGTTGATTCAAAGATAGAGTTCTCGTTCAATGAATGTTCCGATCACCTTATCGTGCATCTTCTCCGATTTGGAAAAACCGATTGTTCTACGTACTAAACGCTTTAATCTGGCACACAGGGTTAGATTGGTTCGCTCAATCCGTTGAGTGAACCTTTTGCCCACAACATGCTTTTCCCTTGGTCATTCTTTTGTGTAAACGCTGAAGTCATCGGTAAAAAAGAAGCTGATATCAAACGGCTTGAACAAAGCGAGCAACGAGCGCAGAGCATCCGTATTACGGCTACCAAATGCGTGAGCAATGATGTACTGTCTACTTTTTGTGGGGTACACCAACAGCTCACACATTAATCGATAGTTATCAATGAGGGTATCTGAAATGGAAAAACAAGAACTTCACAAAGGCCGTCTTATTGACCACATTCAATTGGTAGTAAAAGACTTCGGCGCCAGTTATTCATTTTATTCATCTGTTTTAGCTTCTCTTAATGTTCCCATTGGTGGCTCTGGTGACGGTTACTTTTGGGCTGACGAACTGTTTGTTACTGCTGTTGGTAGTAATGCTGCGCTAGGAGTGCTAACTGGGCGTCATCATGTTGCTTTCCAAGCACAAAACCGAACTATGGTGGATAATTTTTACCGCGTTGCGTTGGCTCATGGCGGTAGGGATAATGGTGCACCAGGCGCGCGTGATTACCATCCTGGTTATTATGCCGCATTCGTTCTTGACCCAGACGGTAATAATATCGAAGCGGTTTATCATGGAGAGGCGCTACGAAGTTCTAGATCTGTACTGGTTACTTTTTAGCAGTCGCTTCATCTGCATACAAGCATTTAAGACGGATTTTCAACGCTTGGCAATTTCAGCCTATGTCCGCTTTAATGCTTTATGTGGCAAGGTTTAAAGGTTGGGTGATCGCGTTATTCAGCACCTAATGCGGCGTTATGTGCCTAAGTACCCCACGTTTAATAGACACTTTACTAAGTTAGATCTAGGGTCTAATTGAGAGGTGATTTATGGCTAAACATCATAATCCAGCGTACACCGAAGAGTTCCGCAAAGAAGTGGTTCGTCTTGCCAGATGTGGTTCTAGGCATGATTCATCCCTCCATTGTACCAACGATTTTGGTCATATCTAACGGTTGGTACATTAGATGGTACATTAAATCGTGGATGGTAAAAGATGCCTGTGGTGCAATACGGACGATAAAACTATGGAAAGTATAGATTTTAAAAGGGATTGTGGAACGTAGTGGGCATATACGGAAGAGAAAGTGGTGGCCCCTCCCAGACTTGAACTGGGGACCAATCGATTATGAGTCGTAAAAAGGCTGTTTTCTATCATTTCTCAATAGTTCTCATCTTGTTATTTTGATTATTAAAAACAACATCTTACCTTGCTTTTGTGTTCTCGTTAAATCTCAAGTATTCTTGTTTAGGCTCATCACTGTTTGACTAACTGTTTGACTAAAAATCTAAATAGCGCGTTTTTAAATGGAATATCTGGAAGTCACGTATTAAGCAAAAAAGAGAGGGGGGAGCATGTTAACGGTAAATGGTATACAGGGCTTAAAACCAAAATCTAAGCCCTATTATGAATGGGACAATGACGGCCAACGAGGAGCGGGCAAGTTAGCGATACAGGTCACGCCTAAAGGAAGTAAACGGTTTGTGTTTCGTTATTTCATTCAAAGAAAGGCAACGTTTATACCCTTGGGTCAATTTCCTGAATTATCGCTTACTGATGCTAGGGCAAAACAACGGGAATTAGGCGAATTGCTTTTAAATGGGGTTAACCCTAAAGAGTGGCTAGAAAACAAAGAAAAGACGACACAGCAAGCCAAAAGGGAAGAGGCGCGAAAGGGAAGTATTCAACAGCTATTTAATGCTTACGTGGCGCAGATGGAAAAGGACGGTAAACGAACTCACAAAGCCGTGCTTGCTTCACTGGAAAAGGAAGTTTACCCAGCAATACCACCAGCCACAAAAGCCAAGGACGTGACAACACATGATTTAATGCTAGTGCTAGCCGATATGATAAGGCGAGGCGCTAAGACGCAATCAAACCGTGTTCGTAGCTATCTAATGGCAGCGTTTAACTACGGACTAAAGCACGACAACGATCCAGCTAACTTTATTGATGAAGCTAAATTTGGTCTAGTGCTTAACCCTGTAGCGGCTATCCCGAAACAAAAAGACGCTGAACGAGTTGGAGATCATTATCTCAAAATTAACGAGGTTCTGGCGTTAATTGACGATCTCAACAATGAATACCAACGCTTTAAGATGAGTCATTCTGTACGCCATTTAATTTTATTGTGCTTTTTTACTGGTGGGCAACGTCCGTATGAGCTGGCGGCCTCAAAGTGGGAGGCTATCGACTGGGAACAAAAAACGTTACTTATCACGCCTGATATATCTAAAAACAAACGGCCTCACCTGCTACCGCTTACAGATAGCGCGCTGGATATACTTAGAAAACAACGTTTGAACAATGACAGTAAATTTATTTTCCCGCATCGTTTAGACGATACCAAGCACATGCGCACAGATTCATTATCACAAGCGATTGACCGATACCGCACCAGTACGCCACAGATAAAACCATTCACAGCTAGGGATTTGCGTAGAACCTGTAAAACGCTAATGGGCGAACTAGGTATATCAAAGTCGATACGTGACAGGCTACAGAACCATGCCCTGAATGACGTTTCATCTAAGCACTATGACCGCTATGAATACTTGCCAGAAAAACGCAAGGCGCTGGAATCATGGGAACAAAGGCTACAGCAAAATATAGCTGATAATGTGCTTCAAATGGTGAGGGTTTGAGATGATGAATGATGACGAAATGATGTTTAACCCTAAAAAAAGAAAGGATGTAAGGCATAAAAGGAGTAAGGGGCGAGAAAGTATATTTGTAAGTAAGCCAATATCTATGTCAGAAGTTCCCACGACACCAAGGCAGATTCTACAACCGTTTTTTGATGCTGCTGTTAGGGCACTTGTAAAGCACGGGAAAATTAACAATGAAGATATGGAAGAAATTATAGGCGGGGATGTACGCAAAGTATTCGCGCTAGGTTCAAAGATTGACCCTGTTTCATGCTGGGCAGCTAGGGAGATCATTATGACAATATATGACTTAGGTGAAATGGGTGTGCTGGATTCCGAAGGGACTGATACATTTAAGCTTTGTAGGCTAGCAACTTTATTTTATCAATTTGGGGTTTCTGTATTCGAAGATTACACCGCTGTTGGCATGACCCGTGCTGCTGGCTCAAATGAAGGGAATAAACGTAAGGTTGAGGCTAGTCTATTGTTTAAAGATAAGGCTCAAAAATTTGCCAACGATGTATGGGCAAAAGAACCAAATTTGAAGAAGGGAGAGGTGGCACAAAAAATTCAAAAGGAATTAAATAGATATTGTTATTCACAAAGCATAGGGAAAGGAGAGTATGCCGTTTCATATATAGAGAGAATAATAAAAAGAAAGGATTTTTAAAAAAGCTCAAGGATAAACGCTACGTTCATCATCTTGATTAGATTTATTCTCATATCAACCTAATTAATCGATTAGGTGAGTAAATTAGGAGAGTAAATAATGAAACCAGTGAATGAGTTTGATCGAGTTATACCGATGGATGAGGTGGCAAAAATCCTCAATCGGTCAGTAAAAACACTTTGGAAATGGCGGGTAAAAGATGGCATTTTACCACCAGCGTTGATGGTTAATGGACGAGCTATTGGCTATAGAGCGAGCGTGTTAGAAGCGATCTTGAATGATATGGAGGGTAAGTAAATGAAATTACCCGAATTTATTACATGCCCAGCGTTACCAAAAAAAGGCACGCAAGCTGATAGGTACTTAATTGAATTGATTCTAAATGAACAGGTGAGCGAAGCTAAATTTGCTGAAATGTTTAACTTCAATCAGCGAAGTCCACTTCAAAAGTTAAGGGGGCCTAGCTGTCAATATTGGCGCATTTTAGATATTACCTGCCCCAAAACGGGCAATATAATTGCACGAAAATTAGATCCTAGACATAAATCTGGTGATGAAAGTTTAGATCGCCAAGCGCGAAAAGAAAGAGAAATAGAGTTTACACGTGATTCACTAAAACAAGCGTTAGATGAGGTGAAGAGATTGCCAAAAGCGCAAGGGATGTACCTAAATGCTAGAGAGGAATAGCCCAAACTCATAAGCAAGGGCTTCCCTGATGTTAGTGATAGTTTGCCGACCACACTAACGTCAAGGATAAACCCGTAAATAGCAAAAGGCTATCAAAAACGGTAGCTTTTTTTTATGCGAATAGATGAGAACTCATTTCTAGGTTTTATTTTCAGTTTTTAGGCGTTGCTACACCATGCTAGCAATTGAAAGCCTAAAGCACCGTAAATACGGCAGGGTTAGCAGATACTAACCACTGTCACGCCTAGCAAGGGGGTTTTTAATAATATCTATATAGGCTTATTCTATGAGATACCTTACAAACAGCCCTTATCTAAACATTGATGGTCAAATATGGGAAGTGAACACGGGCAGCAATCAGCAATACAAAATTTGCCCTAAACACATGAAAGCGGTCATCAATCAACTAAACGCCATGTGTAGCTATCATAAGCGTGTTATGGTGCTATTTTTCAATTTAAGTATGCCAACCTATACGGAGAACAACAGCGAAATATCGGCCTTTATTGGCGCTGTACGGTCTATGCTGGCGCGTGAATATTCTATGAAGCGGTTCGGTTATGGCTGGGTTCGTGAGATGGAGAAAGCCAAACAGCAGCATTACCATGTAGCGTTATTTCTCGATGGTAAACAAATTCTATACCCTGACAGAATACTAGGCTTACTAGAATCACTATGGTTAGCGGCTGGTGGCTCATGTTTACAACGAGTTGAGCACTGCTATTACCGAATAGTCGATAATGACTTTCAAGCCCAGCAGCAGGCCATTTACAGGCTATCGTATCAAGCCAAGGAGCGAGGTAAGGGCTACAGGGCTAAACAAGCAAAAGACTACAGCACCAGCCGTTTAAAGTCGCGCCATTCTTAGAGTTCTTAAAAAGCTGAATATTACCGCTATCCGTTTCCCGTCTATAAAAAGGCGCTGTATCACACTCTAAGCGTTTAAAAGCAATTATCTATACAACGCTCAATGGAATGATAAAAAGCAAGTAGAAAGCCGCAAAGGGGGTATTTTCGGAGTCCCTAAAAAAACTGTCATATCCGAATATTTACTAGATAACCCTAATTCATCCTAGTGCGCCAGCATTCACCACAATTTATGTAAAAGGTCGGTTCAGATGTTAACAAACGTTAACTTTGACGGGGGATACTTTGCCACTGTTTGACTAAGTGTTTGACTAAAAAACGCTAGATACAAAAAAGGGTTAGTGACTACTATCGTCCTAACCCTTGTAAAATATGGTGGCCCCTCCCAGACTTGAACTGGGGACCAATCGATTATGAGTCGAGTGCTCTAACCACTGAGCTAAGGGGCCAAATTAGGTGAACGATTGTAGGGGATGCATTTCGGAGTGTCTACCCGCAAAGTAGGGTAAATGCGCTTAGTTTTTATCCACTTAAACCATTTTATACAAAAAAGGTGAGCTCATGCTCACCTTTTGCATTCTAAATGTTCTGCTTACTCGTCTAAGAAGCTGCGCAGTGTTTCCGAGCGACTTGGATGACGAAGCTTACGCAATGCTTTTGCTTCGATCTGACGGATACGTTCGCGTGTTACATCGAACTGTTTGCCCACCTCTTCAAGAGTGTGGTCAGTATTCATGTCAATACCAAAGCGCATACGCAGTACTTTTGCTTCACGAGGGGTTAAACCCGCAAGAACGTCGTGAGTTGCTGCTCTTAGACTTGTTGCTGTCGCTGAGTCAAGAGGCAGTTCAAGCGTTGTATCTTCAATAAAGTCACCTAGATGCGAATCTTCATCGTCACCAATTGGTGTCTCCATCGAGATTGGCTCTTTAGCGATCTTCAGTACTTTGCGAATTTTATCTTCAGGCATTTGCATGCGTTCTGCTAATTCTTCTGGCAGAGGCTCACGTCCCATTTCTTGCAGCATTTGACGTGAAATTCGATTCAGCTTGTTGATCGTTTCGATCATGTGAACTGGAATACGAATGGTACGTGCTTGGTCTGCAATTGAACGAGTTATTGCCTGACGGATCCACCATGTCGCATAAGTTGAAAACTTGTAACCACGACGGTATTCAAATTTATCAACCGCTTTCATCAAGCCGATGTTACCTTCTTGAATAAGATCCAAGAACTGTAAACCACGGTTGGTGTATTTTTTCGCGATCGAAATAACCAGACGTAAGTTAGCTTCAACCATCTCTTTCTTCGCACGACGAGCTTTCGCTTCACCGATTGACATGCGACGGCTAATATCTTTAATGCTTTGAACCGTTAAAGAAGTTTCTTGTTCGATGATGCGCAATTTTTGGATTGAACGGCGAATATCTTCTTCATTTTGTTTAATTTTGTCGGCGTAAGGTTTGTCTGAAGCTAATACTTCATCAAACCATGCATCGCTCGACTCATTACCGGTAAATAGCGCAACAAACGATTTCTTCGGCATTTTGCCATATTCAACCGTATGTTTCATGATCAAGCGTTCTTGAGTACGCACACGTTCCATTGACTTACGTAGTTCATTGACTAAATAGTCAAATTGCTTTGGCGTTAAACGGAATTCACGGAAGATATCGAGCATTAGCTCTGTTGCTTGAGTGGCTTTCGTGCTGTCGTTTCCGTGTTCGTTTTTCGCTAGCTGAAGATTTTGATAGGTGTTGCGTAGCTCAGTGAATTTTTCTAAAGCAAGTTCAGGATCAATACCTGTGTCTACTTCTTCCTCTTCACTATCATCTTTATCTTCGTCGTCTTCATCTTCGTCGTCATCTTCATCAGCAAGATCAGTCTCAGCAAGTTCCGAACCGATATGCGTTGCTGTCGGGGCGTTGGTTCCGTCATCGTCTGGATCAACGAAACCAGAAATAAGATCCGTTAAGCGAAGCTCTTCAGCTTGAACTTTATCAAATTGTTCTAGGATGTATGGAATGGTGCCTGGATATTCAGCAACCGCACTTTGAACTTGGTTAATACCATCTTCAATGCGTTTTGCGATATCGATTTCACCTTCGCGAGTCAGCAGTTCTACGGTACCCATTTCACGCATGTACATGCGTACTGGGTCTGTAGTACGACCAATTTCGCTTTCTACACTGGATAATGCAGCTGCAGCAGCTTCTGCAGCATCTTCATCGGTGATTGCGTTGTCATCATTAAGAGCAAGATCATCAGCATCTGGGGCAGTTTCTACTACCTTGATACCCATGTCGTTGATCATCTGAATGATATCTTCTACCTGTTCAGAATCTACAATTTCTGCAGGTAGATGGTCATTTACTTCGGCGTAGGTCAGATAGCCTTGCTCTTTGCCTTTAATAACAAGTAGTTTTAGCTGTGACTGCGGATTTTGATCCATAGACGGTATCCAACTTCATATCTGGTGAAGGAATTAGTATGCGAAATGCAAACCACATATACTAACAAATTTATTCATTGCTGACTATTTAAACTGGGTTACGCTTTTAAATCTAGCATGAGTGCTAGCAGCTCCCGTCTTTCCTCGGTTGATAAACCGATGCTTCTTTCTTTGGCCTGCAGGTTTTCAATTTGTTTTTCGATGCACTGAGCAAGAATTTTGTCCAATGAATCTAAAAATAGTTCTTCTTGATTGTCTTCAACGAGAGGGATTTCCCAACTAGCAAGACGAGACAGAAGGGCCTCATGGTTACTATTACGCCAGTGCTCAAGCAGTTGGCCTGTTGTAATATTGGGGTGCTCTTGGCAATTCTCAAGTACTTCTATCAATAAACTTATCCCGGGTATGGGAAGAGTTTTGACACTTGAAAGGTCAGGTACCATATCAGCATAGCTTGGATTTTGAATAAGCAAAGCGATCACTTCACGCATTGGCGTTCGTTTTAGCTCTTTGTGTGGCTGTGGTCTTACTGATTCTCTATTATTTAAAGCACCTTGCTGCTTTAATTCAGAAAGAAACTTATCAATCTGGTCGTTACTCCAGCCAACTCTTAATGCGAGTTCGTTCCAAAGGTAAGCTTTGAGCGAGGGATCTTTAGTCTTATCCAAAAGAGGAGCTGCTAAAGTAACGACATGTCGCTTACCTTCTCGGCTGCTATTATCTACAACTCTTTCAAGTATATCTTTCAATAAATAATCTGGTAGAGAAAGAGCGCTGTTCATTTCTTGTTCAAGCCTTTCTTTACCATATGTTCGAACAAAAGAATCAGGGTCTTCACCATCAGGCAAAAACATTACTTTTAGAGTTTTATTTGAGTTTAAGTATTCTAATGCATGTTCCATTGCACCACGAGCTGCTTTCTTACCAGCATTGTCGCCATCAAATGAACAGATTACGGTACTAGTTTGCCTAAATAAGGTTTGTAGATGCTCACTAGAGCTTGCTGTACCTAGAGTACCTACAGCGTAATCAACACCATACTGTGCGAGTGCTACCACATCCATATAACCTTCGACGACCAAGATTTGAGGCGGTTCACGGTAGGCTTGCATGACTTCATATAAGCCATACAACTCTTTTCCTTTATGGAAAATGGGCGTTTCAGGAGAGTTGAGATACTTAGGTGTTCCGTCACCTATTACTCGTCCACCAAAGCCAATTACACGCCCACGGCGGTCGCGGATGGGGAACATTACTCGGCCACGAAAGCGATCATAACGATTGCCCTTGTCGTTTTCGATCAGCATGCCGCCAGTCACGAGCATCTCTTGAGCATCACGCTGTTGGCCGAAGTTTTTACGAACTAAATCCCATTCATCAGCAATAAAGCCGATACCAAATTTCTGAACGATTTCTCCTGAGAGTCCGCGATCTTTCAAATAGTCGATAGCATGGCGGTTGGCTGCCACTTTAAGTTGATTGCGATAAAACTGCGCAATGCTGCCCATCAAATCATAAAGGGTACGTTTTTCTTCGCTATTGGCTTTGGGGGCCGCTGAAAACCCACCGCCACTGCGTTGTTCTCGGGGCACATCAAGGCCAACAAATGAGGCGAGCTCTTCAATGGCATCAACGAATTCTAGGCGTTCATACTCCATCATGAAATCAATGGCATTACCATGCACACCACAACCAAAGCAGTGATAGAACTGCTTTTCTTGGCTTACACTAAATGAGGGCGTTTTTTCATTATGGAATGGGCAACATGCACCGTAGTTCTTGCCTTTTTTCTTAAGTTTCACACGTGCGTCTATGATGTCGACAATATCAAGTCGAGCGAGGAGATCATCAATAAAACTACGAGGGATGTGTCCTGCCATAAAACCTAAAAGAAAAGACCAAAACGAATGATTAGATACAAACAAGCCGTGCGTTCCAAAGGATAGCACGGCTTGATGCAATTTGATGCGGGCATTTAAGCAAGTTTAGTTCGAACTAATCCGCTGACTTTACCCATATCTGCACGCCCTTGAATTTGCGGTTTCAAGACAGCCATTACTTTCCCCATATCTTGCATGCCAACTGCACCAGATTCTATCATTGCATTGTCAATCAATGCAGAAACTTCATCATCACTCAGTGGTTGAGGCATAAACGCCTCAAGGATAGTAATTTCTGCTTGCTCAGCATCTGCGAGATCTTGACGATTTGCAGCTTCATATTGAGCGACAGAGTCGCGACGTTGTTTAACCATTTTAACCAGCACGGCAAGAACATCGTCATCGCTCAGAGTTATCTGTTCGTCGACTTCACGCTGTTTAATTGCTGATAGAGCTAAACGAATAGTGCCAAGGCGTATTTTATCCTTGGCTTTCATCGCTAATTTTTGCTCTTCTTTGAGAATATCAATCAGAGCCATAACTCTTATTCCTTAGTGGAAAAGGGTTATTAGTACAGGCGAACGCGACGTGCGTTTTCGCGAGCTAGCTTCTTAGCGTGACGCTTTTGAGCTGCTGCTTTAGCGCGTTTGCGAACGGTAGTTGGTTTTTCATAGTGCTCACGACGACGCACTTCAGAAAGGATACCTGCTTTTTCGCAAGAGCGCTTGAAACGACGTAATGCAACATCGAACGGTTCGTTTTCACGTACTTTAACTATTGGCATATGCCTTTCACCTCAGGGGTTATTCGTTAATGCTGATATTTTGAGACCTAAACCACAAGATTTCTTGTCGGCTTGCCCTGTAATCAGCTTGATCAAAAATGGTGCGGAATTTTAATCCGATCGCAATGGCTTTGTAAAGCCTTTTGTCGATTATAGTCTGTACAAAATTTGTTTACGAAGCCAAGGCAAGGTAACATGGCGGCCATTTCCAATTGTTGATGAAAGCGTGCTGAGAAAAATATGCGCATTATTGGTATTGAAACCTCGTGTGACGAGACTGGCATCGCCATTTATGACGATGAGAAAGGATTGCTTTCCCACAAGCTGTATAGCCAAGTAAAATTGCATGCTGATTACGGTGGTGTGGTGCCAGAGCTTGCTTCTCGCGACCATGTAAAGAAAACAATCCCGCTAATTAAAGCTGCGATGGCGGAAGCGAATTTGACACCAGCCGACATTGATGGCGTTGCTTATACCGCAGGCCCTGGTTTGGTCGGAGCTTTGTTAGTTGGCGCGACGATTGGCCGTAGTTTAGCGTATGCGTGGAATGTGCCGGCTGTGCCTGTCCATCATATGGAAGGGCATCTTTTAGCGCCGATGTTGGAAGATAACCCGCCTCCATTTCCATTTGTTGCCGTTCTCGTTTCTGGTGGCCATTCAATGATGGTGGAAGTTAAGGGGATTGGGGAATACAAAATTCTTGGTGAGTCGATTGATGATGCGGCAGGCGAAGCGTTTGATAAAACCGCTAAATTAATGGGCCTTGATTACCCTGGTGGTCCGCTGCTTGCTCGTTTGGCAGAAAAAGGCACCCCAGGCCGTTTTAAATTCCCACGTCCAATGACTGATCGCCCTGGTTTGGATATGAGTTTTTCTGGTCTTAAAACGTTTACGGCCAATACTATCGCGTCAAATGATAACGATGAGCAGACTCGAGCGGACATCGCTTATGCATTCCAAGAAGCTGTGTGCGAAACTTTGGTGATCAAATGTCGCCGCGCATTAGAGCAGACTGGCATGAAGCGTATTGTTATTGCGGGGGGTGTGAGTGCAAACAAACAGTTGCGTGAATCGTTAGCCGCGTTGGCTAATAAAATCGGTGGTGAGGTGTATTATCCTCGAACTGAGTTTTGTACCGATAACGGTGCAATGATTGCGTATGCTGGTATGCAGCGTCTGAAAAATGGTGAAGTGGTGGACTTAGCGGTACAAGCCACACCGCGTTGGCCGATTGATCAGCTAAAACCAATAGCTTAGTGTTTATGCCCTTTTGACTTGAAGTTGCAGCGGTGTTAGCTACAACTTCAAGTGGTTTGGGTATAGTGTGCTTTACCTTCTTTATAACGGTTGCTTTATTAGCAGCCGTTTCTTTTATTTATCATGGAGTTAATTAATAGGTTCTTAAATTCTGCTCAGAGCTGTTATTTGGCTTATCAATGATAGAGTCGTTGATTACGATATTAAATGGATAGTTCTCATGAAAACATTTGCCGTTGATGGTCAAAATATGTGTTACCTCGATAGTGGGGAAGGTGAGGTTCTTGTTTTTGGACACAGTTACCTGTGGGATAGCGCCATGTGGGCACCACAAGTTGAGGTATTGAGCCAACATTATCGTTGTATTGTGCCTGAGCTATGGGCACATGGTCAGTCTGATTTCGCGCCACAATCGATGACAACACTTAAAGATTATGCGCAGCATATTCTCGATCTTATGGATCACCTACACATAGAACAGTTTTCTGTTATTGGTTTATCTGTGGGTGGCATGTGGGGAGCTGAGTTGACAGCTTTAGCACCAGCGCGTGTTAAATCTTTGGTGATGATGGACACTTTTGTTGGCTTAGAACCAGAAGTGACCCACAAAAAATATTTTGCCATGCTGGATGCGATTAGCACCGCTCAGTCAGTTCCTGAACCTATCGCCGAGGTTGTCGTGGCGATATTTTTTGCAAAAGAAGCGGCGACACAATCACCTCAACTAATCGCCGCTTTTAAGCAGTATTTAATCGGTCTATCAGGCCTGCAGGCGGTGGAAGTGGCACGTATTGGTAGAATGATCTTTGGTCGCCGTGACATGATTGAAGAGGTTGAGAAATTCGCATTACCCGTGTTGATTGCTGTCGGGGCTGAAGATATTCCACGACCAGTGCTTGAATCCTTTTTAATGAAGGATTGTATTACAGGCAGTCAATTGGAGATTATCCCGAGTGCCGGACATATTAGTAGTTTGGAACAGCCTGAATATGTAACGGATATTTTGCACAAGTTTTTAGCTAACGTTTATCAATAGCCGCTAAGCTCACTTCATCTTAGGTAAGGTCTCGAAAGAGGCCTTATTTTTGATCGCACATTCACGATTCGAGCGACTTGTTCTCACCAACTTTTGGTTCTGTACCCGCAAACAGGCGCTTAATATTTTGGTGATGACGAAACACAATTAAGCAGCACAGCATGGCAACCGGAAGTGTATATTGTGGCTTGATCAACCAAGTATAAAAAGGGGCCAGTAACACTGTGACTAAAGCGGCGAGAGACGAATAGCGAAACAGCAGTGCAACGACGATCCAAGTAAGCATGATGAGCCCAGTAAGCTCCAAGCCGATTGGAGCAATAGCTCCTAATGCGGTCGCAACGCCTTTCCCCCCTTTGAAATGGAAGAAAATGGGGTACATATGACCAAGACAAGCTGTGATGGCAACTAGGCCTAATAGAATCGGATCAATGCCAAGATAATAGCCAACCCAGACAGGAATGGTGCCTTTTAACATGTCAAAGAGCAAAACGGCAATCGCTGCCTTTTTTCCCCCAATACGCAGCACGTTAGTGGCGCCGGGGTTGTTTGAGCCAACATCTCGTGGGTCTGGTAGGCGTAAAACACGGCAGATCAACACAGCACTAGAGATCGAACCTAATAAATAGGCGGAAATGATCATAATTAGTGCCAATGGAGTCATAAATCCCTCTGTGCTGTAAAGGGCCAAAAATAGGCTTCAAGTCCTTGTTAACCAAAGTTAAAAGCAAAAAAGTGGATTGGATTTCGCATCTAGACTCGGTTTGGGTATATGATATCGCGATTGACCGAAATAGTACGATTTTTTACTCAATTAGGGTATCCGACCTCTAGAGGGATAGACACAAAGCATGGATAAAGTATTTATTGAACAGTTAAGCGTGATCACCACCATTGGCGTGTATGACTGGGAACAAGAGATCAAACAAAAGCTTGTTTTGGATATTGAAATGGCACACAACAACCGACCTGCTGGCAAAAGTGATGATGTCAATGATGCATTAGACTATTCGCAAGTGAGTCAAGCGGTGATTGAGCATATTCAAAATGGACGCTTTTTATTAGTCGAGCGTGTTGCCGAGGAAGTGGCAGAGTTGATCATGCAGCGTTTTTCGGTTCCATGGATCAAAATCCGTTTAACAAAACCAGGAGCAGTTGCGCAAGCAAGTGGTGTTGGTGTAGTTATTGAACGAGGTCATGCATGATCACCGCTTATGTTGGTGTCGGTTCTAACATTGACAGACACAGACGCGTTGAAGCTGCGGTACGTGAATTGTTGCAAATCGGAGACAATCTGCGTATATCCACCATCTATGAGTGCGCATCGGTAGGTTTCAACAGCGGTGCATTTTATAATTTGGTAGTAGCACTAGATACCACACTGACATTAAGCGAGTTTGCTTTACAACTTCGAGAGATAGAACATCGATGGGGACGAGATCTTCAAGCGAAGAAATTCCAAGATCGCACCTTAGATCTCGATATCATTTTGTTTGGCGAAGAAGTTTCAGCACAAGATCCAGAGCTACCACGCAGCGATATCTTTAAATATCCGTTTGTCATACAACCACTTTATGATTTATCACCGGAACTGATTATTCCCAATGATGATCGCAGTGTGCGTCAAATATGGCAACAATCGATCAATTTAGGATCTCTCAATTCCGTTGAGCCATGGTTCCACATTTAAATTAATAAGAGTCAGTAATGAGTTACTTAGAAGCGTTTTTTTTGGCTTTGATCCAAGGCTTAACCGAGTTTTTGCCTATTTCTAGTTCTGCCCACTTGATCTTACCTTCGGCTATTTTAGGTTGGGAAGATCAAGGCTTGGCGTTTGATGTGGCAGTACATGTCGGCACATTGGCTGCGGTTGTGATCTACTTTCGCCGTGAAGTAGTGACATTACTGCGCGCGTTTTTCTGCTCTATTTTTCAAGGAGAGCGTAGCAAAGAATCAAAGTTGGCGTGGATGATTGTTTTGGCGACTATCCCTGCTTGTATCTTCGGCTTCTTCATGAAAGATATCGTCGAGCTTTACCTTCGCAGTGCGTGGGTGATTGCCACCACGACAATTATTTTTGGTTTATTACTGTGGTATGTGGATAAAAACTCTCGATTATCAGATGACGAATATCAGGCAGATTGGAAGAAGTCGTTGTTTATTGGTTTGGCGCAGGCCATTGCTGTCATTCCTGGCACGTCTCGTTCTGGTGCCACCATCACTGCCGCGTTATATTTAGGTTTTACCCGTGAAGCGGCGGCGCGTTTCTCATTTCTAATGTCTATCCCAATCATTGTATTAGCTGGTGGTTATTTAGGCCTGAAACTAGTCACTAGTGGTGAACTGATTCATTTTGGCTTCCTAATGACGGGCATTATTACTTCATTTATCAGTGCTTATATTTGTATTCACTTCTTCTTGAAGCTGATATCAAAAATGGGCATGACTCCATTTGTTATTTATCGCCTACTGTTGGGTGGTGGTTTATTTGCATTCCTAATGATGAGTTAACTATTTGCTTATGGTATAAATGCTCATCTTTTTATCGTGCTGTTGCAAGGTGTTCGTCGCCTAAACAGCACGTTTATCTTTTATAGTTATAGGTATTATGCGCATTTTTGCTGTGATATTAACTTTGTTGTTTGCCTTGCTACAATACGACTTGTGGTTGGGGAAAAATGGCATAGCAGATTTCCGGACAATTTTGGATGAAATTGAAGTTCAGCAGCAAGTTAATGAGAACTTACAACTGCGAAATTCAGAGATGTTTGCTGAGATTGATGATTTACGTCAAGGGCTTGATGCGATAGAAGAAAGAGCGCGTCATGAATTGGGTATGATCAAAGAAGGCGAAACCTTCTACCGATTAGTCGGTGAGGATGCGCTATAAATGCAAGCTAATACTCTATCTATTACCGCAATAGTGCCAGCTGCTGGCGTTGGCAAGCGTATGCAAGCCGACCGCCCCAAGCAATATTTAACCTTGCATGGCAAAACCGTGCTTGAGCACACGGTTGAAAAATTACTCACTCACCCAGCGATTGAACGAGTAATCGTCGCTGTTAGCGAAGGCGACCCTTATTATCCAGAGCTTGCACTGGTTGAGCATCCTAACGTTATACGGGTTAATGGTGGTCAAGAGCGAGCAGATTCGGTGCTTTCTGCATTGAAGTATGCCCAAGCGAATCCTCTCAGTGAGTGGGTGATGGTACATGATGCCGCTCGTCCTTGTATTACCTTAAATGATATTGATCAGTTAATTGCTACCTCAGTTTCACACCCAGTCGGTGGCATTTTAGCTACGCCTGTGCGTGATACCATGAAGCGGGCTGATGCGCAGGACAATATTGACCACACAGTCGAGCGTGTGGCGTTATGGCATGCACTGACCCCACAAATGTTTAACGTTGAGCTGCTATGCGAGGCGTTGTCTGCTGCATTAGCAGAGCAAATAACGATTACTGATGAAGCCTCCGCTTTAGAATGGAAAGGCCTACGTCCAGCTTTGGTGCTTGGGCGAGCGGACAACATTAAAATTACCCAACCTGAAGATCTCGCCTTAGCTGAGTTTTATTTAGCTCGTCTTTAGCGATAAACACCTTAGTAAGGAACCACAATGATTAGAATTGGCCACGGTTTTGATGTACATAAATTTGGTGGTGAAGGGCCTGTGATTATTGGCGGTGTTGCCGTTCCTTATGAGCAAGGCTTAGTCGCTCATTCTGATGGTGATGTTGCACTGCATGCTTTGTGCGATGCACTATTAGGTGCGATTGCCGCAGGTGATATTGGTCGACATTTCCCAGATACAGATGATAAGTGGAAAGGTGCAGATAGCCGTGAACTATTAAAAGACGTATACCGCAGAGTGGTCGAACAAGGTTACCGTTTGGGGAATGCTGATATTACTATCATGGCTCAAGCGCCAAAAATGGCCCCTCATATTGAAGCCATGTGCGCTGCGATTGCGCATGATCTCAACACCGATTTACACAACGTCAATGTAAAAGCCACAACCACTGAACGTTTAGGGTTTACAGGACGCAAAGAAGGCATCGCTTGTGAAGCGGTTGTCTTACTTATGAAAGCATAATTGCTGCGTAGTCGTAGCCATTTTTATTATTACCGCCAACTCGCGTCAGCGATGGACAAAAACATGTCAGATATTCTATCTTCATTGGCTTACCTATGTGGTAAGCCAGCCGCAAAAGCTAAGTTAAAAGCCAAACCAGAACACTTCAAGGTAATCGAAGACTTGGGGTTTGAATTTACTGGAAGTGGTGAGCACTTAATGGTGCATATTCGCAAGACAGGAGAAAATACCAGTTTTGTAGCGAATGAATTGGCGAAAGTCTGCGGCGTAAAGTCAAAAGATGTGAGTTGGGCTGGCCTAAAAGATCGCCATGCTGTAACGCAGCAATGGCTGAGTGTGCATTTACCCAAAGGCGATACGCCAGATTTCACGGCTTTTCTTGCACAATATCCAAGCATTGAAATTATTGAAACGACACGTCATAACAAAAAGTTACGACCTGGTGACTTGGTGGGCAACCATTTTGAAATCACACTTTCTGAAGTGACGGACACTGAAGAAGTGCTAAAGCGGTTAGAACATGTTGCTAAGTTAGGTGTGCCAAACTATTTTGGTAGTCAGCGTTTTGGTAATCATGGTAATAACTTGAGTGAGGCACGTCGTTGGGGCAAGGAAAATGTCCGCTCGCGTAACCAAAATCAACGCAGCTTATATCTATCTGCCGCGCGCTCTTGGATCTTCAACCAGATCGTTTCAGCACGTCTTGAACAAAATATTTTTAATCAATTGATTGACGGTGATATTGCATTCACAGATGAACAGCAGACCGTTGTTACGGCAAACACAGTTGATGAATTCAACCAACTTCTCGCAGCTGGCAAAGTTCAGATCAGCGCTGCATTAGCGGGGGATAATGCTCTACCAACGCAAAATGCAGCACTAGAGCTTGAACAGCGTTATGTTGATGCTGAGCCAGATCTAATGGCTTTAATTCGTAGTAATCGTATGCGTCATGAGCGCCGGGCGGTCATGTTGAAACCACAAAACCTGACTTGGCAAGCCGAGCAAGATACAGTAACACTATGTTTTGATCTTGATGCAGGTAGCTTTGCCACTTCAATTGTCCGCGAGCTGGTGGAAGAGATCCCCGTTGAGCGTGAGTTCTAAGGAGAGAGCTCGATGAAGATTTTATTGAGCAATGATGATGGTGTGCATGCAGAAGGCATACACGCATTAGCGAAAATGTTGGCCGATTTAGCCGAAATAGTAATAGTCGCTCCTGATCGTAATCGTTCTGGAGCCTCTAATTCTTTAACGTTAGAACAGCCATTACGTGTTAATTGCATTGATCCAAATACTTATTCAGTACAGGGCACCCCAACAGATTGTGTACACTTTGCACTCAATGAGTTATTGAAAGATGACATGCCTGACTTAGTTTTAACGGGCATTAATCATGGGGCTAATCTTGGTGATGACGTTTTGTATTCAGGCACAGTTGCAGCTGCGATGGAAGGGCATTTCTTAGGCGTGCAATCCATCGCATTCTCTTTGGTGGGGAAAGCACATTTTAACACTGCAGCACAGATCGCTCGTCAATTAGTTGAGCAGCATTGTAGTGCGCCCATTCCAACTAATCGCTTACTTAATGTTAACGTCCCTGATGTTCCCTTTGAGCGTTTAGCGGGTATTCAGGTAACACGTTTAGGTGCTCGTCATCACGCAGAAAGTATGATTAAGCAGAAAGATCCGCGTGGACATGATATTTATTGGTTAGGGCCGCCAGGGAAAGAGCAAGACGCCGGTCAAGGAACCGATTTTTATGCCATTGAGCATGGTTTTGTTTCGTTGACACCGTTGCAGGTTGATCTCACTGCCCATGAGTCACTTGGTAGTATGGACAATTGGTTAAAGGAAAAAGCGTAATGGCCAACCCACATGCCGACAGATTAATTGAATTTCTGGTCGCGAATGGTATTCAAGACAACGACGTTTTGAGTGCCATTCATTATTTGCCGAGAGAAAGCTTCGTTTCTCAAGCAATGATGCATCAAGCCTATAACAATAATGCGTTACCAATAGGGCAAGGGCAGACAATCTCACAGCCCTACATTGTCGCTAAAATGACTGAACTTTTAGAGCTTGAACGAAGTAGTAAAGTTCTGGAAGTTGGCACTGGTTCTGGCTACCAAACAGCAGTTTTGGCTCAATTGGTTGATCACGTTTATTCCATCGAACGAATCAAATCATTGCAGTGGGATGCCAAGCGCCGATTGAAACAACTCGATATTTATAATATTTCGACTAAACATGGTGATGGTTGGCTAGGTTGGGAAGCAAAAGCGCCTTTTGATGCCATCATCGTCACTGCTGCGGCAGAGTCTGTTCCTCAAGCATTACTTGAACAATTAGCTGAAGGTGGACGCTTAGTCATTCCCGTAGGTGACAATGAGCAATATTTATTGAAGATTGTGCGTCAAGGTGACGCATTTGTCTCCACTACTATTGAGACTGTCCGTTTCGTCCCTTTAATTGCTGGTGATTTAGCGTAGTGATGGTGTGTAGTCTGCGAAAGCTTCTCGTTATGGTATTCATTAGCCAACTGCTTATAGGCTGTGCGGCAAATTTTCCTGCGCCAGTTTCTGGACTCAACAAAGACTACAATTCCATTCCTCGTGGTAGCTACAGAGGTAGTTACTATGAAGTGCAAAAAGGCGATACGCTGTATTTTATATCTTACGTCACAGATAAAGATGTAAATGACCTGATCCGTTTCAATAATCTTAGCAAGCCTTACACTATTCGCCCTGGGCAAAAATTAAAATTATGGATTCCTAACTACACACCACCCGCTTATGGAGGGAATGGTGTAAGCGAAACAGTTGCGGTTGCAGCCACAATTGGTGCGGCTTCCAGTGTGTCATCAGCACCTATCTCGAGTGTTAATTCGAGTAAAGACTCTAATGATAACAAGACCTATAATGCCACAAGTCAGTCGACTAAAGTGGCAAAAAAAGATCCGCCAAAGGTAGTTGATCAATCGAAATCAAAGGAGTATGTTGATTCAAAAGGTAAGCAGAATGTTAATGCTAATGTAACATTTGCTAAACCAAAGGATGAGAAGGTTGCAAAATGGCTGTGGCCAACAAAAGGGAGAGTAATTAAGAACTTTTCAGCAGGCGATCAAGGAAATAAGGGTATCGACATCGCAGGACAGCGTGGTCAGCCCATAGTATCAACTGCAGCAGGAACCGTTGTCTATTCAGGAAATGCATTAAGAGGTTACGGCAATCTCGTGATTGTGAAACACAATGATAATTACCTCAGTGCTTATGCTCATAACGATCGGTTACTGGTACAAGAAGGACAAAGTGTCAAAGCTGGCCAAAAGATAGCAACCATGGGCAGCTCTGGAACGAGCAGTGTTCGTTTGCACTTTGAAATTCGATATCAAGGTAAGTCAGTGAATCCAAAGCGCTACTTGCCATAACATACTTGAAAGAGTCATGTAGCGACATTAGAAAGTAGTAATGTCTTGCTAGCTCGCCAGGGGAGGCGCTATGAGTATCAGCAATGCAGTAACGAAAGTCGAAGAGTTTGAAGACCAAGATGTAATGGATACAGTCGAGGTTACAGAAGAGTTCACTATCACCAACAAGAAAGCCAGTCGTGCTCAAACTGAAGATGTAAAAGAGGAGCTTGATGCTTCAACGAAAACCTTAGATGCGACACAAATGTATCTAGGCGAAATTGGTTTTTCTCCTTTGTTAACCGCCGAAGAAGAAGTGCTTTATGCTCGTCGCGCATTGAGGGGTGATGAAGCCGCTCGTAAGCGTATGATAGAAAGCAACTTGCGCTTAGTGGTGAAAATTTCACGCCGTTATAGTAATCGTGGCCTAGCCCTACTCGATCTTATTGAAGAAGGGAATTTAGGTTTGATCCGTGCGGTGGAAAAATTTGACCCTGAACGCGGTTTTAGATTCTCAACTTATGCTACGTGGTGGATCCGTCAAACCATTGAGCGTGCGTTGATGAACCAAACTCGTACTATACGTCTTCCTATTCACGTGGTGAAAGAGCTTAATATTTATCTCCGTACCGCACGTGAATTGTCACAAAAACTTGACCACGAACCGACAGCGGAAGAGATCGCTTTTCAGTTGGATAAGCCGGTCGATGATGTCAGTAAAATGCTTCGCCTCAATGAGCGTATTAGCTCAGTAGATACACCGATTGGTGGCGATGGCGATAAGGCACTATTGGATATCATCCCAGATGCAAACAATTCTGATCCTGAAATCTCTACGCAAGATGATGATATTCGAAACTCATTGATTAATTGGCTCAATGAGCTCAATCCAAAACAAAAAGAAGTATTGGCACGTCGTTTTGGTCTATTAGGTTATGAGCCATCAACATTGGAAGAAGTGGGCCGCGAGATTAACCTAACGCGTGAACGGGTTCGCCAAATTCAAGTGGAAGGATTACGTCGTTTAAGAGAGATCCTCGTTAAACAAGGTCTAAACATGGAATCGTTGTTTAACATTGAAAATGATTAGTGGTTACTAGCAAGAACCAATAAGGGCACGGTGTCGAAACCGTGCCTTTTTTGTATCGAGAAAACCCCCAGCTAGGCTGGGGGTTCCGTAAAGCTTACAGCTATAAGTCAGTTATATAACCCCTTTCAATTTGATAAAAACGTCTTGTGGTCTGGCAACTGCAAGAGTCAATTA
>NZ_CAWPQZ010000052.1:0-19665 GCF_963889785.1 Vibrio sp. S12_S33
ATAGTGGTGGCCTGCCGATTTGCTTTGATTTATCAGAAGGACAACGCCACGATATAGTGCATGCCGAAAGCTTAGTTGAGCAACTCGATGAAGTTAATACCATCGTTTGTGATAAAGGATATGACAGTGAACCTTTCCGTGCTTTTGTTAAGGAACGTGGCGGAGAAACGGTAATTGCTAAACGCAATTACGGACAAGATATAGACAAAGACAGTATGGATTGGTGTCTATACAAGTATCGTCACTTGGTCGAAAATGCCTTTGGGAGAATTAAGCATTATCGAGCTATTTCAAGTAGATATGACAAGCTAGAAAGGAATTATGCCAGCATGTTATCGCTGGCATTTATGTTAATGTGGCTACCGATGTATTGTTGAACGCAAAATGTACAGCAAAGATCAACACGCCCTAGTAATGCCATACTGTTCAGCGGTTTTTTTATCTATCAAATATCCTTGCGCAGCCCCTGAAATATATTGACCTTTGCGGTAGAATTTTGCATCGCCGCCGGACATTGAATATTTTTCAGCATGAAGTGGGAACCAACCTACGGTTAGATAGGTTGCATCACCTTCTGCAATTGAAGTGTAAGCAACGTTATAATCGACCTCTTTGGTCTCTTTGACGTCATAGCCTAAAGCTTCCATTGCTTTGTTGACAATTAGAGTCTGAAACGTCTCTTCGGCAACGGTTGATTGTACTGGTTGAACACTGATGCCTTCTCCTGGCAATTTTTCAGCCCACACGCTGCTTGATAGTGCTGTTGAAGTGATGATGCTAGTGGTGATTAACGTCTTCCATGCGTAACTCATTTCTGTTCTCCTAGGTTGTTGATACTTTGCTGGTGAGTCATTTTCTGTTTGATGAGGTAAAAAATGGATACGGGACCGGTTTGGTACCAACGCGTTTTCTTATCTCGATTTTCTGTCCCTATATGCTGGGTGAGGCGGTCTAATAAAATCGCCAGTATTACAATGCCTAAGCCACCGACGGCAGCAAGACCCATATCTAAGCGACCAATACCACGCAGCACCATTTGCCCTAAACCACCAACAGCAATCATTGAAGCAATCACTACCATCGATAGCGAAAGCATCAAGGTTTGGTTGACGCCAGCCATAATGGTTGGCATGGCAAGAGGTAACTGTATACGGTAAAGCATCTGTTTTGGACTGGCACCAAAGGCGTGCCCCGCTTCGATTAGTTCTTCTGGCACTTGCTGAATGCCTAATATGGTCAAGCGAACAATTGGTGGCAGCGCAAAAATAATGGTGACAACAACACCGGGTACATTACCAATACCGAACAGCATAACGATCGGTACCAAGTACACGAAAGCGGGTGTGGTTTGCATGGCATCTAATATTGGCCTAATGAATTTGCCAGCGGTCTGATTTCTAGCAAGCCATATCCCCAGCGGTAGCCCTATGAGTAGGCAGAAGAATACAGAGGTCATAACCAGCGCAAGTGTCACCATTGCTTCTGACCAAGCGCCAATTAAACCGATAGTTATTAATGACGCTAGTGAGGCGATTCCCATTCTTGGGCCTGCAAGTTGCCAAGCAATAAGGAATAGGATCAACAGCATAAATGGAGCTGGTGTTGAAACGAGCGTTGCTTCAAAGGAAGTTAATATGAAATCGATGGGTACTCGGATCGCTTGAAATAATGGGCGGCCGTGCTGTACCAACCAATTCAGTCCCGTTTCTACCCAGTTATCAAAAGGAATCACCGCGTCTTGGAAGGGGTGAAGCCAATCGAAAGGCACGGGAGCGTCAATAGTGCCACTTAACCAGTCACCACCAGTTGGCGTTGCGGTAGCCGTTGACCATGGGTCACTACTGGCGGGAGTTATCGCAGCAGAAGCCCATGGATCAAGAGCTTCGGCTGCTTGCGTTGTATTTTCGGTAGTCATGACTATTCCCTGTCTAAAGTCTGTAATAAGCGTGATTTGGTGATGACGCCATAATAGTGTCCTTGCTTATCGACAACAGGCACGGCGTATGGCACTTCAGCGACTTGGCTAATCAATTCACCGACCGATAATTCAGGGTCAATAGTGACCGTGTCGGAAAGCAGTGCGGAGCTTAAAGAAGCTTGCTGTTTGAGTGCTTGTTTTAAAGAGTCGAGAGACACAATACCCGAGTATTTATTACTGCGGTCGACAACAATGCCGTAGTCTCTATCGTTATCCATCAATAACTGCATTGCGGCGGCAGGACCATCATTGTCATGTTTCTTGAACACGGCCGCTGGATTTTTACGAGCGATATCCTTAGCGGAAAAGACACTGGCGACATTGACACCACGGAAGAACGAACTCACATAATCATTTGCTGGGTTGTGCAATATCTCATCGGGTGTACCGGTTTGCACAACAACGCCGTCTTGCATGATGGCGATTCGGTCACCAATACGCATTGCCTCATCAAGATCATGAGAAATAAATACAATGGTGCGTTTATCGTCGTTTTGCAGACGAATTAACTCATCTTGCATTTCTGTTCTAATCAATGGGTCAAGTGCCGAGAACGCTTCGTCCATTAACAATATATCTGGGTCATTAGTGAGCGCGCGAGCAAGTCCGACCCGCTGCTTCATCCCGCCTGATAATTCATCGGGATACGAATCACAATATGCCTCTAAGCCAACGCGAGCTAGCGCTTCTTTAGCACTCTTATTGCGTTCAGGTGCTGCAATACCCGCCAGTTCTAAACCAAAAGAAGCGTTTTCAAGCACTGTCATATGCGGCATGAGCGCAAAGTTTTGAAAAACCATGGAGATATTTTTTCGTCTGACTTCGCGGAGTTCCTGTTCTGAAATATGAGCAATGTCTTTGCCTTTGAGTAAGACATTACCTTGAGTTGGCTCTATGAGTCGGTTCAATAGCCGAACCAAAGTTGATTTACCTGAGCCAGATAAACCCATAATGACAAATATTTCTCCTTCATTGATCGAAAGTGATACGTCTTTAACGCCAACAGTCAGTCCTGTTTTTTCGAAAATTTGGTCTTTGTCGAGTCCTTGAGCCAAAAGAGGAAAGGCTTGTTGTGGCGTTTCCCCAAATACCTTGTAGAGGTTTTTCACTTCTAACATGGGTGACATGATTTACATCCTTTGTTTTCGTCGTTGCTATTTAATAGTAGATAGCAATTATGTTTAGTACACTAAACATTGGTTAAGGTCATTTCAAGGTTGCTGTTGTCATATTTTTTAATGCTTTATGGTTATTATTTTGTTTTATAATGATTTTTGTGCGGATGGTTAATTGAAAATAATTCGAATTAAAATGTTTCGATGACGAATCAAGTGTTGTTTGGCAGTATTTAAGAAAATAGATTTTCGGTAGTGTTGATACTGGAAAATTGTTTGTATTTAGAACATTTTCTGTGTTGAAAAAAGAAATGGACTAGAAAGGAAGTGCGTTGTGTCACGATTGTTAGTAGTTATTTTTACATTGATGTTGGTTGTATCAACACCGCTTAAAGCGGAAGAGGCTTATTCAGATTCGCCGATTCTCGATAGGCCCCTAGTCGAGCGTTATATCTTGGATGAACTAAAATCATTACGACAAGAGCAGCAAGATCTTGAGCGGCGGATGACCATCCAAATTACAGACCGCGAGTTATCCGTCGCCGATAAATCACTCAACTATTCCAATGTGACAGTGACATACTTTTTCTATGTTATCGCGGGTGTGGCATCGTTGGTGGCATTGATAGGCTGGCAGTCTCTAAAAGAGCTAAAACATAATACGCGTGATTTAGCCGATAAGCGGTTAAACAAGATCGCTCAAGAGTACGAAAAGAAATTTCTCGCATTAGAAAGGGATTTAAAGCGTAAAACTCGCATTATCACAGAAAATAACCGTGAAATAGAAATTATTAACGAAATTCATAACTTATGGCTGCGTGCTCAGAGTATGCAAACCCCCGAGCAACGAATCGAAGTCTATGATGAAATCTTAAAAATACGCCCGGGAGATTTAGAGGCATTGACTTACAAAGCGGATGCGGCGATGGAAATTCGTGAGTATTACTGGGCATTGAGTCTATCTAACCGAGTATTAGAACTCGATGATAGAAATGCGCCAGCCTTGTACCAACGAGCTTGTGCTTATGCTCGTATTGGTGCTGAAGAGCAAGCAATTGAAGATCTGCAGCGCGCTACGGATATCAGTGCATCGTTGCGCGAAATGATCGCAGAAGAAGCGGATTTAGAAGGCCTACATGGTAACCAGAAATTTGACGAATTGATCGTTGGTGGAGCGTAGTTTTACATTGAATTTCAGTGGTTTTTCTGAACAGCCTTGCAACAACTAAACGTAATCTTAACGATAAATTATTATCATTAGACACATAACTACTTTTCTACGTTAATGCGCCTGACACACAAAGTGTCAGGTCGTGATTTCAGCATTTCTGATTCACGTTTTACTCTCTGCCCATGTGAGATTAGATGTGGAACAACCATCAAAATTAGATCGCGTTCGCGCTGACTACAATGTTCATTATTGGAGCCAAGGCTTCTACGGTATTGATAACCAAGGTGAGGTGTATGTATCCCCTCGTCATGATAAGGCACATCAAGTGCCTTTGAGTTCGATCGTTAAGCAGCTTGAAGCTCGTGATCTAAATTTGCCTGTGCTTGTGCGTTTTCCTCAGATCCTTCATCAACGTGTACACAATATCTGTGATGCTTTCAATCAAGCGATTGAAGAATACCAGTACCCGAATAACTATTTGTTGGTTTACCCAATTAAAGTGAATCAACAAAAAGAAGTGGTTGATGAAATTTTAGCCAGTCAAGCTCAGTTAGAAACTAAGCAGCTTGGTCTTGAAGCTGGCAGTAAACCTGAATTATTGGCGGTATTGGCATTAGCTCAACAAGCCAGCTCGGTGATTGTGTGCAATGGTTATAAAGACAGGGAATATATTCGCCTAGCTTTGATTGGTGAGAAACTAGGGCACAAAGTCTTCATCGTTTTAGAAAAATTGTCTGAACTGGATCTCGTGTTGAAAGAAGCCAAAAGCTTGGGCGTGAAACCACGCTTAGGTTTACGTATTCGCTTAGCATCTCAAGGTGCGGGTAAATGGCAAGCTAGCGGCGGTGAAAAATCAAAATTTGGTTTATCAGCTTCACAAGTGCTGACTGTGATTGAGCGCTTAAAAACAGAAGATCAACTCGAAGCGCTGCAGTTAGTCCACTTCCATCTAGGTTCACAAATGGCCAACATTCGTGATGTGCGTAATGGTGTGAATGAAGCGGCCCGTTTTTACTGTGAACTGCGCGATATTGGCGCGAAGATCGACTTCTTTGATGTCGGTGGTGGCTTAGCGGTCGATTATGATGGTACTCGCAGCCAGTCATCTAACTCGATGAACTATGGGTTAGTGGAGTATGCGCGCAATATTGTCAGCACCGTCGGTGATGTTTGTCAGTTATATAACCAACCGATGCCAGTGATTATTTCTGAGTCGGGACGTTCTATTACTGCGCATCATGCCGTGTTGATCACCAATGTTATTGGTACAGAAGCTTACTATCCAGAAGAAATCCCTGCGATTGAACACGATTCCCCAGTGTTATTACAAAACATGTGGCGTAACTGGGAAAATTTACGTGAAGGTTCTGATGCTCGTGCGTTGATTGAAATTTATAACGACACTCAAAGTGATTTGTCTGAAGCACATAGCCAATTCTCGACTGGTGTGATTAATCTTCAACATCGTGCTTGGGCAGAGCAGTTATCACTGCGTATTTATCACGAATTGACATTGCAGATGAGCACCAAAAATCGCTTCCATCGTCCAATTTTGGACGAACTGAATGAGCGTTTAGCCGACAAGTTTTTTGTGAACTTCTCACTATTCCAGTCGCTACCAGATGCTTGGGGAATTGATCAAGTGTTCCCTGTACTACCATTGTCTGGCTTAGAAAATGTAGAAGATCGCCGGGCGGTGATGTTGGACATTACCTGTGACTCAGATGGTGCTATTGAACAGTATGTAGAAGGACAAGGTATTGAAACGACATTGCCAGTTCCTGCCTGGAATGCGGACCAGCCATATTTAATGGGATTCTTCTTAGTGGGTGCTTATCAAGAAATATTGGGTGATATGCACAATTTATTTGGCGATACTCACAGCGTTGTAGTCAATATGACGGATAATGGAGAAGCAGAGATACTGTCCATTAATGAAGGCGATAGCGTTGAAGACATGATGCGTTATGTACACATCGATGTTGATAAGATCCGTACCAATTATCGTGAGTTAGTTAGCCAATGTGTTGCCGCTGATGAACAAGAAAAAGTATTGCTAGAGCTAGAGCAAGGCTTGAGCGGTTACACTTATTTAGAGGATTTTTAAATGAATGATTTGTTTACAAAAACTGATTATTCGCTGTATTCCAATGCGATGACTTTTGTTCGCCGTCCATATGTAAAGAACCCAGTTAGCGCAGATGCTGATGTTGTGGTTTTAGGTGTGCCATTGGATATGGCGACGTCGGGACGTCCTGGTGCTCGTATGGGGCCTGATGCGATACGCCGTGCATCGGTTAACTTAGCGTGGGAAGGTAAAAAATTCCCGTGGGATTTTAACCTTTTCAATGACACTAAAGTGATTGATGCCGGTGATTTGGTGTTTGATTGTGGTGATGCAGAAGATTTCACGTATCGATTAGAAGCGGCAACTGGCGAAATTTTGAAAAGCGGTAAAACCATGCTAGCACTAGGTGGCGATCACTTTATCACTCTGCCGATCCTGCGAGCTTATGCAAAATATCATGGTGAAATGGCGTTGATCCATTTTGATGCTCACACCGATACCTATGCCAATGGTAGCGCTTATGATCATGGCACTATGTTTTATCATGCTCCGAAGGAAGGGTTGATCTCGGCCAAGCATTCGATTCAGATCGGTATTCGTACGGAATACAAACAAGAAGGCCACGGCTTTAATGTGATTAATGCGATGCAAGCGAATGATCTCTCCGTCGATGAGATAGTTGCTCAGATTCGCGCAACAATTGGTGACAAACCGGTTTACCTCACGTTTGATATCGATTGTCTTGATCCCGCCTTTGCTCCCGGGACCGGAACTCCGGTTTGTGGTGGTTTAAACTCAGACAAAGTCCTCAAAATTATCCGCGGATTAGCAGGGATAAATCTTGTCGGTATGGATGTTGTAGAAGTTTCCCCACCTTATGACCAAAGTGAGGTGACAGCTCTGGCTGGCGCGACTATCGCTTTAGAACTGCTTTACGTTTGGGCTACTTCACAAAAAATAGCCTAAATATAAGGTTATATAATTAGGCGCGTAGTCTTTTTATTCACTGCGCGCCGTTCTTTTATTCAAAACTTATAAATAAAACTTCCTTTATAAATCATCGTGTTGTTCTTAACTGTCAACGCGTATGAACATCATCAGATAATAAATCATTGTGACACCACTTGCATAATTACTTTTCTTGTACCAATTTAATCAGGTTGGTTAGGTGTTTCTATGGTCTTTCATTCATATTAATAATATGACCAAGTTTCACCTTATTTTTATACACTGTAGCACGGTGAGGGTGAATCATGGCTTTAGGTTTTAAAACTAGAATATACGTGAGTGTTGCGATTTTGATTGCAACATCCTTAATTATTTTGGGTTCGATTAATATGTTGTCGCTGAGAGATAAAATGATCACCTCTCTCACCACTGAAACTCAGAATAAGCTCAATTATCATGTCTCTGAATTAGAGTCTTGGGTGAAAAATCGTTACCAAGCGGTCATGCAAGGGTCTAAGCACTTCAGCACGGATTTATCCGATCAAGAAAATGTAAAGTTGGTTCGCCTGTTGGCAGAAAGTGCACAGATTTCTAATGTGGTTATGGTCTATGACGATGGACGCTCATACATGTCGTTTGGTAGCGATGATGGTGTGTGGACTGGTAAGCAAGACTTCAAATCCCGCAGTTTGTATCAGCAAGCAAAAACGTCTCAGTCTGCATTCTTAACCGACATTTATGAAGATCAAGTCACCGGCAGTCGTGTAGTCAGTGCTGTGACGCCTGTTTACGCCCAAAGTCGCTTTATCGGTGTACTGCTAGGTGATATTCAACTTGGTGAGGTCATCGAGCAAGTGAGTAACATGCGGTTTGCTGGTGGCGCTGCCACCTTAACTGACAAACATGCGGTATTTTTCGCTAGTGATGACCCAGGTGATATTGGACGTACACCATCCCAAGTCAGTTCTAATTTCAGCGAAATGGAGAGCCTGTTTAGTAAACAGGACTCAGGAAACTTGTCATTCCCTTATCTTGGTATTGAGTTTGATGGTTATTTCAAGCGCGTAAACTTAACGGACAATATGTATTGGACACTGATGGTGTTCGTCGATAAAAACACGGCTTTATCCGAAGTTTATGAGGCGCAAAAGAGTGCTATCTACACCAGTATTATGTTATTGGTTGTGAGCATTGCTGCCATCTTTTTTATCCTGAATCAGATCTATAAACCTTTGCTACGTTTGAAAAAAGCAGTACTCGCTCTTTCACAAGGTTCTGGGGATTTAACTCGACGTCTGGATGTGCATGGTGAAGATGATTTGGCTCAGATCAGCCAAGGGTTTAACTTGTTCTCTGAAAACTTACAAAAAATGATGCTGCAAATCGCCGATGCTAGTCGCAATATTTCCTCCAATATTGAGCAGTTAGGACAAACCGCTAAAGAAAATGAGCATATGCTGCTTTCGCATTCTTCTGAGACAGAGCAGGTTGTGACTGCTATTACCGAAATGAGCGAGAGCGCTAGGACAGTGGCTGAAAGTGTCACTCAATCGACTAACATCACGGACTCTGCTAGCAAAGAAGCGAAACAGTCGATCATTATTGTCAACAATGCTGTTGATACGGTTAGCTCGTTGGTCAGTGATGTAGATCAAATGTCTGAACGTATTGCGAATATGAACAAAGACGCGATTAAGATCAGTGAAGTACTGACGGTTATTGGTGCTATTTCCGAGCAAACAAACTTGCTGGCCTTGAATGCTGCGATAGAGGCTGCGCGCGCAGGTGAACAGGGAAGGGGCTTTGCGGTGGTGGCCGATGAGGTGCGTGCTTTGGCGGCGAGGACGCAAAATAGCACGACAGAGATCTCGGACATGTTAGCTAAGTTACTTGAAGGCACGGACAGTGTGGTTGCTGCTATGAACAAAACCAAAATGCAGTGCCAAACTACCGCCGACAAAACATCTGAAGTTTCAGGCAGCTTGAACATGATGGGTAACTCAGTAACCGAAATCGATGATTTAAGCACTCAAATTGCAGCGGCAACCGAACAGCAGAGTACGGTTGCAGAAGAACTGAGTCGAAATATGCTCGCTATCAGAGATATCGTTGAATCATTGGTGGTGAGTGGTCGACAAACGGTCAGTGCTACAGAATCTTTATCTTCATCCAATCATGAACTTGATCGTTTAGTTGCTAACTTCAAGCTGAAGTAGAGCAAGCGTAACGATTCGTGCTTATCACGAATGACTCTGGAGAAATGACGATGAAAACGGCATCCAAACATTTATTGTTAAAAAAACAAGCAATAGATTGTATTGGGTTAGATGAAAAAGCGAATCAAGTGACATCTACCTTTAATCTGAAATTTGAAAAAATGCGGGCGCAGTTTTTTGCCAGAGATCCTAAATTATGGCCGCTATATCGAATTCACGATATTGCTGACTGGCTCGACGGGCGCCGATTAAATCATTGCCCAGCAGCGATTTCGTCTTCTCTACAACAACAGTTACTAAACATAAATCATATTCCTAATGATTCGTGTGATGTCATGCATCCATTCGATAATCTGGCACTTTATGCCGCCAAACATTCGAAAAATTGGGATGATCCGCGTTCGGTTGAGAATGTGATTTCAACCCCTTGTGACCCTGCTATTCACGGTGCATTACTTGCGATCATTGCCAATCCTAATTTAGTGTATAGCGAGTATGCAGGCGATGCAGTAGAGCTTGAGAAATTGGTGGTTAGACAAATTGCTAACTTAGTTGGTTACAACGTTGAGCAATCCAGTGGTTTGTTTACTCAAGGGGGAACATTTTGCAACTTGTATGGCTATTTATTGGGGATCCGTAAAGCGTTGTGTCATTCGGCTATGCATGGGCTGGCTGAAGAAGAGTACCGTATCTTTAATTCTGAAGCGGGTCATTATTCCAACATGACCAACTTATCTTTACTTGGTCTTGATATTAAAGGAAAAGTAATACGAATTAAGGTCAATGATAATAATCAAATGGATATCACAGAGCTAGAGCAGCAGTTGACCTGGTGTTTTAAGCACAATATTCCAGTTCCTGCCATTATGCTCACCTTTGGCACTACAGATACTTTCGCTATTGATGATATTGAACGTGTATACAACATTAGAGAGAAGTTGTGTGAAGAATATTCGGTTGCTACGAAACCCCATTTGCATGTTGATGCGGCGGTAGGTTGGAGCATGTTATTTTTCAAAAATTACGATGTCGAACGCAATCCATTGGCGATAAATGCAGCGACACTAAACGGGATCGTCTCGCTACTGCCATATATTAATAGCCTAAAATTAGCGGATTCATTTACCGTTGATTTTCAAAAGTGGGGGTATGTGCCCTATACTTCGAGTTTACTGATGGTGAAAAATAAGCAAGATCTTGCGGCGTTAAAAACCGATCCAAGCTATTACTCATATTTTGAACATACACAAAGTGAAGAGACACAATTGCAGTCGACGATTGAGTGTTCACGTAGTGCAGTTGGCGT
Organism: Vibrio sp. S12_S33; assembly: GCF_963889785.1. NCBI lineage: Bacteria > Pseudomonadati > Pseudomonadota > Gammaproteobacteria > Vibrionales > Vibrionaceae > Vibrio > Vibrio sp. S12_S33. The sequence continues at coordinate 10,803 of NZ_CAWPQZ010000052.1, forward strand.
TTTTTCTGCGTATTCTGCACTGCAATATTTAGGCGTTGAAGGCTATCAAATTGCTATTGCGAATACCTTACAAAATGCCAACTTTTTACGTTGCCAACTAGTCAAATTGCCTCATTGTTGGGTAGCAGCACTGGCAAATCAGGGCCCATGCGTGGTGTTCCGTCTTTATGAGCCGCAAAAAGTAACTTGCCCAGAAAAGATGTTTGAACAGGAAATGGCGTCTGGTGGGAAAAATGGAACGATTGATTCAATGATTGAAAATACGCTATATCACCGACAACAATTTTTACAGCGTAAAGGTATGCACTTAAACACCAACTGGGTCGGCTCTATTGCGCGCACTCGCTATGACTTGCAAGGCCATTGTTTACATATCCCTGGAGAAAAAGCGGTATTGATGAATCCTAATACAACTCGTGCGCACATTGAACGTTTCGTTCATAGTCTGGATGCGGATTAGGTTGGACTAGGAGTGCAGCCCCCACGGTTTGCAAAACCTTTAAAAAGAGAGATATGCATTCCAAATGGTTAGAACCTGGTATCGCAATCGGTGATTATTACGTTGGTCTGACATTATGCTGGTCCGTTTTTGCCATTTTCAATGGAGTTAGAATAGCGATAGAAGAGGGAAGTGGTGGAGTTTAACAAAGAAGATAGAAATGCGTTGTACGATGCCTGGATGTCGCAAAAAGCGAAAATGCACTTAACACAAATGGAAGTTTCGAAAAGGTTAGGCATTAGCCAAGTTGAGCTTTCTAATTTATTACGTGGTAATGCACCGTTATCGATGAGCTTTATTAATCAGTTTTGTCAGCATTTGCATATTGAACCACGAAATGTGTTGCCATCGCTGAAGTTGAATTCAAACATCGGTGAAAGGACGATTAGTTTACAAAATCGAGTCAGTGTCGATGGTGAAATTCAACGTGTTTATATCGAGGGAAACCAAGTTATTATCGATTATGTACATCACATCCACTAGATAAATCATCAGTGTGTGGCTTATCTAGTGGATCACAACCAGTGCAGCTATTGGGCATTTAAATCGGCGTAACGATACAGTAGGTCGGTGAGTATTTTAGACCAAGCAAAGGCATCCGTTGGACGTTGGCGAAGAATATTTTCAACTTCAGCACAGTGAACCGATAAGGTAATACTTTTTTCAAGGCAGAATGATAACGCATAGAAATGCCACAGCACGAGCCGGATCATTCTTTCACTATTTTGATTGGCATTATCTGAATCAGAAAAGAGCGCAGGTATTTCACTTAACGCGATGGCGTGCATACGGAGCATGGCGTCAAATTGAGCGGCCTGCAAACGCGCTTCATCTTTCACTTCTTCTTGCTCAAAAGTAAATAGCTCATTCATCATCGTTTCAGGAACCAGGCGATGAAGCAGGCGAAGGCTAAATTCTTCCAGTTCTTCGCGTGGCATGGTGTTTAAACATTCGTAAGCGTAGTCGCGCTGCATGGTTGGATCTCTTTAAATGGTGTGCACATTAAATTGGGCGCACATTGTAACCGGTTTTTATCTTAGTGCCAGAACCGTTGTTATTGGCTCTTTATCACCGGCTTAAAATCCGCACCAAGCTTAGTGTATGTAAAATGGTTTACTGGCAACTTTATTTTTCACCGCACAATTCAATGAAATAGTTAAGTATGATGCGTCAATTAAGATATTTGTTGCATAAGCAATATCATCTCTAAAAGTTAATTAAATAGTTGCTCCTCTATTTAGCCACTAATTATGAACCAACAGAAAATTAAAGGAATAAGAATGAAAAAACATTGTTTAGTCGCGTCGATGGTGGTGTGTTTTGCAGGTATGGCACAAGCATCGGATTGGGGGTATGAGGGAGAGCATGGACCAGAACATTGGGGACACGTTTCGAAAACTTGTGAAGTGGGCAAAAATCAAAGTCCGATTGATGTTACACGTGCGCTTGAGGCTGATTTAAAACCTTTGGATATTCACTATTCGGGGAAAGTGACCACATTAACCAACAATGGTCACACTTTGCAGGCTTCGGTTTCAGGTGATAATCATATGGTTCTTGATGGCGTCGATTTTGAACTAAAGCAATTTCATTTTCATACACCATCGGAAAACCTTATTAAAGGAAAACAATATCCGTTGGAAGCGCATTTTGTGCATGCCGACAATGCAGGGAACTTGGCAGTTCTCGCTGTGATGTTTGAAGTAGGCCAACAAAATGAGCAGCTTGCAAAATTAGCTTCAAACCTGCCAACAAGTGGCAAGAGTGTAACGTTAGCACACGAGTTTGATGTTAACTTGTTACTTCCGAAATTGAATAAATACTATCGTTTTAATGGTTCGTTAACGACGCCACCGTGCAGCGAAGGTGTACGCTGGTTGGTGTTAAAACATGCTCAAACATTGTCTCAGCAGCAAGAAAATGTATTGAACTCGATGATGGGCAATAATAACCGTCCTGTGCAAGCGCATAATGCTCGTGTTGTGTTGAAAAACGATTAGTCGATCATGTAAATAAGCGAGGTCATTGATGACCTCGTTTTTAGACTGAATTTGCGCTCAGAGCACCTAAAGTATAACGACTTGCACTGGCAAGAGAGAGCGGTTTGGAGAACCAATAACCTTGTAGATAAGTTGCTCCCATTTTTTTGAATTTTTGATACATATCAGCTGTTTCAATGCCTTCAATAACAATGTCAACATTGTTTGAACGGCACAATTGAATCAGACATTCGAGGTATTGCTCTGATGCACGGTTGGTTTGTGTTTTCCAGGCAATAGTTTTATCAATTTTAATTTGGTTCAGTGGAAGATCGAAAAAGCTGTTAAGAGAACTAAAACCAGCGCCAAAATCATCCAAAGAGAGTAAGAAGCCCATTTCACTGAGTGAATGAAGTTGATTTAGCGCATTCTTATCCCCATCTAAGATCACGGTTTCCGTCAGCTCTAACATAATGGAAGAGGAGGGAACATCGGCAGTCTTTGCCATCATTAAAATGTTACTTGGGAAGTTGCTGTTGAGTAACTGAAGAACAGAAACATTGATATTTACGCGAATATTAACGCCATTTTGCTTGTTATAACGACCAATAAACTCACAGGCTTTTTCAAACACAAAATAGCCTAAATCAACGATTAATCCTTTCTTTTCTGCCACTGGGATAAATTCGTCAGGAAAGATCTCGCCAAATTCTGATGAACGCCAGCGCATTAGCGCTTCAAAGCTTGAAACTTTGCCTGATTGTGCGTTGATGATAGGTTGAAACTTGACTGACAGAGAGCGTCTATCCAGTGCTTCTTTTAACCCACGTTCAATGAAGAAGAAGCGATCGACATTTTTTTGTGTTCGCCCACTATAAATCTCAATTCGCGAGTTATTTTTAGCGCTAGCAAACTGACAGGTTCGGGATGCAATGTTGACTAATTCTTCTGCTCGGTAGGTATTGTTGAGATTAGGTAACACTCCAATACTGATATCGTTACCATAAAGATGCCCATGTTCAGTAGCTGATTTCGAATAATGCTTCATGATCTGCGAGCAGATATGTTTTAGCTCATCATATTGATGGTTACCTTTAAGCAAAATGGCGAAATCATCAGAACGAATACGGTAAAAGTCAGCCAACTCATCCGAAATTTCATGCAAAGCGCTGATGACATGGTTGAGTAGGGCTTTAACAATACCTGTACCGTACTGGTTTAAATAGGACTTGATATCGTCGAGCTGAATGTAGATTAAGGCATAAGATCCAGTATTTTTATTGGTGATCTCATCGATATCAAGGAGTAACTTAGTACGATTGTATAGCCCTGATGCACTGTCGAAAAAAGCCGCTTGATGAATATAGTCTTCCATTAATTTTTGGTCAGAAATATCCTTATGACTACCAATCATAAAATGTTCACCATCAATAGTCTTGGTGATAGCATTACCTTCTAGCCATATGTATTGACCATTGTTTTTCTTTACTCGGTATTGAATTGTGGCCCTTGACGCATCAGTTATGATATGTTCATCCACTCGATGTTGCAGAAGTTTTCTGTCCATAGGATGGACAAGCGTTAGCCAATCAGAAAAAGTCAGCGTGTCACTTTCAATACCAAATTGATGATAAAAATCAGGGTTATAGAGCATCATTGTTTCATCGTTGCCCATGTAAAATAGACCTTCGTTAAAAAAATCGAAGATATGGACTAAACGTTGATTTAAAACATCATTATCGCGGTCGGTAATTAAAAGCTCGTCCTGTGGTAACGACATAGATAAAACACCCTAGCCTAAGCAGAAATTGGGACAGTCTATGAGTCACGCATTTGGTGACATGTAGATTTTAATATTTAACTCAATATAAATACTATAGCGTGTGTAACAAGATGTCTCAATCATAAACTATTTGTACAAAAATAGATAATGTAGAGAGGCTTAGCAAATTTGTTTTGGTGGGAGAAATGTTCTTAAAAGGCAAACATAAGAGAAGCGGCTGATTCACCGCTTCTACAAAGTCATAGTGTTAACGGTCCCAGTAAGCCTCTTCTAGACTATCTTCACGTTCTGGCAGGGCTCGTGATAAACGTGGAGAATGCTGGGTTAGTACTTCATAGCTCACACGGTTTGCGTACTTACAGATCTGTGAAAGAGAAGAGTAGGTTAAGTAAGGCTTATCATGTTTGGCGGAGTTAGGAACATTACGTTGGTGGTAGCTATTAGACGCCATATCATGCAGCAATGCAGATAACGCACCATCACCTGCACCATTGGTGTTCTTGATCTCTAATGGTCCACCCAAATAAGGGCCGATATGCGAATAGACCCTAACGGGTTTATCGCAATCTTGTTTCCTCATTGCGCGGCTAAATTCGTATTTATTGAATTCTGCAATATTGCCTGGCAGCAGTGGTAACTCGGTTTCACGCTTTGACTCTTCGTCGGTGTAACTGGCCATGTAAAGACCTACTGGCCCGGCTGTACAGAGGATAAGGTCAACCCATTCAAGTGCTTTATCGGCGGCGAGTAAGGGATCTTTCTCGCCAGTTAACGCTTCGCCTTCTTCTTCATTCATCGCCACTACAGTAATATTTTCTTTAATGTAGTCTTGCCACCACTTAGCGTTGCCTTCGATCACATATTTTGTGCCCAAGGTTAGCACGACAGGAATGTTTTTTTCTTTAGCGAACTCAATGGCACGTTTGACCGCAAGAGGCATCGGATCTTCTGGTTTTCCACGCATCAAATATGAAGAAACCACTAAAGCCGACGCTTTTTCAAATACCTCTTTAGGGATGCTATCTGGGCGAAGTTTATTCATGTGCCCTTCGTTAATGGCGAAGGTTCGTTCTCCATCATCCGAAATTAAGGTGTAGCAACGTCCGATAGGGCCATCAACCGTTTGAAGGTGGTTGAGGTTCATGCGTGAAGATGTTCTGCACAAATAACGGTAACTGTATGAGCCCACTTCAATATTTTTCGACATAACGCCTAACAATACAGATTTACTGTCGGCGAGGACCGAATAATTGTGTAGAGTGTTACCGATAGTATCTCCCGGATACTGATGGGTAATTAAACCTCGTTCCACTAACTCTTCATAGAGCGCATCGGCTTTGCTTTCTTCTAATACCAAAGAGTGACCTTTACTCAATTGATATTTTTCTAAGAATTCGTTGTCCACACGAGCTTCAATATCAACAATAGTCTGTCCAACACCGACTATCGTCGGACGATGCAGCTTCGGTGTTTGTTGAATTTGATTGACTAAAGGGTCACGAGCATGGGTTGGAAAGTAATGCTTAGATTTACGCTGTCCAGGAAATTTCATGTTGAAAAATGGAATTGAAAATTTTCAGCATGGTATCACAAAAATGAAATATTACTTTCATTTTATTGCACAAAAAGGCGACCTAATCTTCGGGTCGCCAATGTTTGTGTACGACTTACCCCCTAACTGGGCTAAGGGATGAATAAATGGTAGTTAAATAGCATTTATTCAAGTTGTTAGGGTATATGTTTAAATTCAGGTTATTGAGTTGCTTCAGGTTGAGCGACATAAGCTTGGGTACCCCAGAGTGGCACGGTTGAAAGGCTATGCTTAAAGCTACCGTCAGTTTCTTTGGTTGTATAAGAAAGGTAGAGAAGCGTCTGATTTTCTGGATCATAAATTCTTCTTACTTTCATCGTCTTAAAGAAAATACTCTTTGATTGCTTAAAAACAACTTCACCAGATTTACTCTTATCAATTTTAGCGATCATCTCGGGGGTAATTTCACCAGTTTGACGACATGAAATTGAGCTGTCACTGGGATCTGAAAGGCTTAAATCCGCTTTGATAGAGGCAATGTGACAAGTAACACCAGTCACAACGTCATCCTTTAACTGATCGATTTTTATGTCTTTTAAAGTAAACCAACCAAGACCTACATCGCCTACTTCGTTATCTGAACAGCCCGCGAGTAGAGTAGATAGCCCGATTGTTAACAGTAGCTTTTTCATTTTTATTCCTTAGTTTTTTAGCGACTCTCTCATTACAAATGAATTTGAAATTGCATGGTCAAAAACAAGATCGATCATGCACATGGGTTGGCCTAATTATGGTCGTAATGCTAATGCGTTATCGATGTCTTGTGCACAATGACGTTCTGGTACTCGTTCCCACTCTTCGCCTTGTGAGCGGTTGATCAAGCGACCACGTTGCACCCCAGTTCTTGCTTCAAGCATTTTTGCCCAACGCATTACATGCACATAAGTTTCCACTTGCAAGAACTCAGCGGCATCGTACAGATTACCGAGCACCAAATTACCGTACCACGGCCATATAGCTATATCGGCAATCGTGTACTCTTCACCGGCTATATAAGTATGCTTGGCTAATTGCTTGTCCAAAACATCGAGTTGTCGTTTAACTTCCATTGCGAAGCGGTTGATTGGGTATTCCATTTTTTCATCGGCGTAAGCGTAAAAATGCCCAAAACCACCACCTAGAAATGGAGCTGAACCTTGTGCCCAAAATAGCCAATTAAACGTTTGAGTTCTGGCACTGCCAGCCTTCGGTAAAAACTGACCAAATTTCTCTGCTAAGTGCACTAAAATTGAAGCAGATTCAAAGACATTAATCTCTTCCTCTGCCGATTTATCAACCAGAGCTGGAATTTTTGAATTTGGGTTTACAGCAACAAATCCCGATGAAAATTGCTCACCTTCGCCAATGTTAATAAGATAGGCGTCATACTCTGCTTCATTTATACCTAAAGCTAACAGTTCTTCTAAAAGAATCGTCACCTTTTGTCCGTTAGGTGTACCGAGTGAATAAAGCTGTAAAGAGTGCGCTCCTACAGGTAAGGCTTTATCATGAGTTGAGCCTGAAATAGGGCGGTTAATGTTAGCCCACTTATTACCGCCAGTTGTATCATGAATCCAGATTTTCGGTGGTGTGTATTTATTGCTCATCATTTTCCCTATTTATGATTAACCTACAAATGTGCTTTTGTTACCGGCTTTCAAAACGAATAACATTTGTTTTGAATCATCCGTAATTTGGATGAGGGTTTAGTGTTGTTAAGGGTAAGGCATGCCTTACTTGAGAACCAAGAGTATATATTGTTGCTGCGAATTATTGAACGCCCTCTATTTCATACCCTTTATTCTCTTGTTAATTGAAGCAGCGGTGCCATTGACTCTTTCAGTTACAACGTTTATCCATGCTTATCGGAGAAATTCTTTTGCAGCGTAATCTCGAAATAAATTTAGTGGGTAGGTATTTAATTGCGGTACTGTCAGGAATTACTTGTCGCACAAGGGGTTGGTTAGTATCCTGCCTGCAATAATGAAAAGAAGAAGATCATCATGACAAATAACCTACCTAATGTGGCGGCAATTAAAAATCAGTGGCTATTTTCCCAAGTTGATGTGGAGTTTCCGACTCAAGAAAGCCTTCAGGGGCGGAGTTTGTATCAAAAAGCGCTCGTTGAACGAAGCTACCGCTTGCTAGAAGCGTCAGAGAAAGCTCTAGATGAAAGCTTGCTTGATGATGTGTACTTGGTTGATTTTCATCGTCAGACAATTTGGTTTGCAGTTTTACAAGCTAACTTATGGGCTAATGAGGAAGATAAAGCCAATATTATCGAGTTTTTTACTCAGATCATTTATGCACAGCCGTGTGAGTTGTATTTAGGCTTTCACCAAGGTGAGCCAGTGGCGGCGGGCTTAGTTACCCATAGTGACGATGAAATTTTGGTTTCCGATCTTGTGATGTTGGATAGACATGCATTTGGCAGTTCGGTAAATTTTGCAGCGTTATTACTTAAAAAATGGTCCAATGATCACAAATTGAGTAATAATGTATATATAGAACAATAGGTTATCATGATGGCTTGGTATTCAGGGCTATCTTCAATTAGTTTAACGAGTTTTTCTTCTAGCTTTGTGATTTGATTGTTCATTGCCGCTAGTATCGGCTTGATGGTCGAGTGAAGAGATTTTGGGAGTATCTGAATTCGGTTTTTTTCCATCGTCTGCATAGATAATAACTGATTGCGTCGGATTACTAAGTCACTCATTAAGCGTATATTTTTTGCCTTGATGACAGTCAGGGTTGGCTTGATGGCTTCGCCATAATGAGCATCCATTGACTCAGTTTGTCAGACTTAAACTTGGCCCGCCGTAATGCTGCTCTTGCCCCATGAACAAGTAATGACCGTATGTAAGTGTTACCTTGTTTAGTGATGCCCATAAGCATCACATTGCCGCCTGTTGTGTTCTGCCTTGGAACCAGCCCCATCGCAGCAGAGGCGTCTCGTCCCGTTTTGAACTGTTTCCCTGTGCCTAACCATACCGCTACGGCTTGACTGGTGAGTGGCCCAAAGCCAGGGATAG
>NZ_CAWPQZ010000053.1:0-19345 GCF_963889785.1 Vibrio sp. S12_S33
AATTGACTCTTGCAGTTGCCAGACCACAAGACGTTTTTATCAAATTGAAAGGGGTTATATAACTGACTTATAGCTGTAAGCTTTACGGAACCCCCAGCCTAGCTGGGGGTTTTCTCGATACAAAAAAAGCGATAGGTCACCCTATCGCTCTCTAAAATGTGCCACCTAAGGTGGCGAAACTGTGTTGCACTCATCGCGTGCACAATATTCCTTTTGTTCTTGGTGCTTTCCATGCAAAAGGTGTTGTTTTTCATCTTCCTGATGAATTTTGTCTATCCTACTGACATCCTGCCACTGGGCTTATCCCAAGCCTGATCCTTTTCCCTGTCCGAACCTTTAGACGAGTCGACCATCCTTATCGCGCAAGCTCCCTTGCTTGCGCTAATCCTTATTCCTAAAAGCAGCATCCTTTGCCTACTCCTTGGAGACCACCTTGGTCTGAATTCCTTTATCAGCGTCTTGCCGATGTGGTTACTTTACTCGACAGCACATTTGACTCAACGTCAATTGAGCTATTTTTACACTCTTTTTCAAAGTAACTATCCGGCTATCCGTAAATTCAATAGCTTATGTAGTGACCATCATCGATTGCGCCATCAAGTATGGTCGATCTCTTACAGCGCAATGGGTAAGTTATCCTCTCGTTGCAAAAAACGGCCAGTGATCAAGCTCACAAAAGAAAACGCCCCAGCATAATACTAGGGCGTTTTCATAAAACTTTGCTCGAACGATATAGGGATTAGTGCAGGCCACCAACGTATTTAGACAAAATTTCGATATCAGCATCGGTTAGCTTTTTAGCTACATCTTGCATCATACCGTTCATGTCATTGTTACGTGAACCTTCACGAAATTTTTGCAGCTGAGCTTTGATGTAGTCAGCATGCTGACCAGAAATTTTAGGGAAACCTGAAAGCTCAGTGCCATTACCTCGCGGACCATGACAAGCAATACATGCGGTCAAACCACGCTCTGCATCACCGCCGCTATACAATGCTTTACCAGTCTTAACGATATCTTCAGGCGTTGAGTTGGCTGAAATAGGTAAAGAGGCGAAATAAGCCGAAAGATCCGAAATATCTTCATCACTAAGCGGCATAGCCATACCACTCATGACCGGATCATAACGACCTTGCTTGCCACCGCTGGTCATACCAAGTCGCAATTCAATTAACTGCTTCTCCATATATTTAGCGTGTTGACCTGCAAGTTTAGGATAGGTAGTAATTAAACTGTTACCGTCAGCACCGTGACAGGCAACACATGTTTGAGATTTTGCTTTACCAGCTTCGATGCTGCCTTGGGCCCACACTGAGCAGCTGGCTAAAAGACTCAAGATTAGCGCTAATTTCTTCATGACATTCCATTTATAATTATCAAGCTTCCAGTACCACCAGACAGTTGCTACTCACTCTCAGTGGCGACTCATGGTACAATAGGCGACCTTATGCCGAGCACGGTTATTTTACACAATTTCACAAAAAAGTAATCAATCGACTACACAAAGTCGAGATGGAGTTAACAGTGAGCGTAAAAATTCATTATCAAAACACGCATTTCATTACCAGTGCGCCTGACATTCGTCATCTACCTGATGACGAAGGAATAGAAATTGCGTTTGCAGGACGCTCCAACGCAGGTAAGTCAAGCTCGCTTAACCGCCTGACGAATCAAAAGAGCTTGGCGAAAACCAGTAAAACACCTGGCCGCACTCAGCTAATCAACCTATTTAAGGTGATGGACGGTTGCCACATCGTTGATTTACCGGGTTATGGCTTTGCTCAAGTTCCTCTAGAAATGAAGAAAAAATGGCAGAAGTCGCTCGGAGAATATCTACAAAAACGTCGCTGTTTGAAAGGGCTGGTGGTACTGATGGACATTCGTCACCCGATGAAAGATCTCGATCAGCAACTTATTTACTGGGCAGTCGATTGCAACATTCCCGTACAAGTACTACTGACCAAAGCTGATAAGCTAAAAAGTGGTGCTCGCAAGGCTCAAGTGTTAAAAATTCGTGAAGATGCGCGAGCGTTTGGCGGTGATGTGAGTGTTGATGCTTTTTCTTCACTCAAAGGACTCGGAGTCGATATCCTACGCAATAAACTGGACACTTGGTTTGCACCAGCGTTAGCACATTTAGACGCAGAGCAAGCCGATGAAGAGTTAACAGAAACAACCTCTATCGACGATTCTCAACCCGAGTAATTCCATGTCGATACATAATTTAGCCCTACCATTTTGCTTGGTGGGGCTTTTTTTTGGCGACTGATATTGAACCCTAACAGATTGCGGCAAAGGTTTATGTGCAGCAAAAGAGAAGTGATAAAAACAAAAATCCCCACCATCTTGGTGGGGCAACGGGAGAGAAAAATTAATCGTTATTCTTATACGTTAAGCATTACCTAACCCACACCATTTTTCAATAGCTTAGCGTCTATATTTTTCCTGCTTTATAAAACCGCAAACAGCCACAACTCATTGAATAAAAGGTAAATAAACCGAAAAGCACCTCTAGCACTAACTTGATTTTCTAGTAGAAATAATAAAAATGTGATTGATGATTTCTTACAAAACCGTGTGTTATATACAAAATAGAGATAAGCCAAAATAAAGAAAATAACGTGACTGAAAATAGAATGGGATCGCTGAATTGATTTTTGTTTCGCCCAATAAAAAACGCCCCAGTCAAATACTGACTGGGGCGGCTGAATCAGCCTAATCCAATAACGTGAAACAAAAGGTCTGAAAGATAGAACATCTAACCTCTGTACCCTACGAGAGTTAATGTACAACAAGTGGTCAGAAATTGGAAACTTTTTTGTAGTTTTTTTTCACTAAATATTTCTTAAACAACAGAACACATAAAATGCACCATTCTTATTTCATGATAAAAAAAAGCCAGCATTTGTGTGCTGGCTCATACAAATCAGGGTGTTTAGTGTGAAAAACGATTAATGCGCCTGATCCCAGTTATCTCCATGACCAGTATCAGCCACTAATGGCACTTTAAGATCCGCTGCAGATTCCATCAATTGTTGTACTTTACTTTCAATTTTGGCTAAAGCTGTCTCTTGAACTTCAAATACTAATTCATCGTGTACTTGCATCAATAACTTAACTCGTCCTTGTCCATGCTCTTCAATCCATGCATCGACCAACAACATCGCTTTTTTGATAATGTCGGCAGCAGTACCTTGCATCGGCGCATTGATCGCCGCACGTTCAGCCGCTTTACGACGCATCCCATTACGAGATTTAATTTCAGGTAAATACAAACGACGTCCCAGCAAGGTTTCAACATATCCCAACTCACTTGCCGTTGAGCGAGTATCCTCCATGTACTGCATTACGCCAGGATAACGTTCAAAGTATTTATCCATATACCCTTGTGCCTCACCGCGTGAAATACCAAGCTGTTTGGCTAGCCCGAATGCACTCATTCCATAAATGAGACCGAAGTTAACCGCTTTAGCTCGGCGACGCTGTTCGCTACTCACCTGATCAATACTGACCCCAAGAATCTCGGCAGCGGTCGCGGCATGGATATCTTTTCCTTGTTGGAAGGCTTCAAGCAGTGCTTTATCACCAGACAGATGCGCCATAATACGCAATTCAATCTGCGAGTAGTCGACAGCCATGATTTTCCAACCATGAGGTGCAACAAATGCTTGGCGAATACGGCGCCCCTCTTCATTACGAATAGGAATATTTTGCAAGTTCGGATCGGTCGACGACAAACGGCCCGTCGCAGTCACAGCCTGATGATAAGAAGTATGCACTCGCCCTGTGGTTGGGTTAATCATCTTCGGCAGTTTATCGGTGTAGGTGGATTTCAGTTTGGCTAAACCACGATGCTCAATAATCACTTTCGGCAATGGATAATCAAGCGCTAACTCTTGCAGTACTTCTTCATTCGTTGACGGAGCACCGGTTGGCGTTTTCTTGATAACAGGCAAACCCATTTGCTCAAACAAAATGGTTTGTAACTGTTTTGGCGAGCTGAGATTAAAAGGCTGGCCAGCAATCTCAAACGCTTTTTGCTCAAGCTCATCTAAGCGAGCGGCTATTTCGTGTGATTGAGCGCTAAGCAGCATATCGTCAATCATCACACCGGTACGCTCAATACGCGATAAAACTGGCACTAGCGGCACTTCAATTTGCTGATAAACGCTGTTCAGTTTTTCATCTTGCTCGATATAACCCATCAAACGATGGTGGAGCCGCAAAGTAACATCGGCATCTTCCGCAGCATAAGGCGCGGCTTGTTCTAGATCGATTTGGTTGAACGTCAGTTGGTTTTTGCCTTTACCTGCAACTTGCTCGAATGAGATGCAGCTATGCTGTAAAAACCTCAATGCTAGGCTGTCCATATCATGTTTGCCACCTACGCTGTTATAAACGTAAGAAGCCAGCATAGTGTCGTGTTTAATGCCTCTCATCTCAATATCGTAGCGTGCCAATACGCTCGCATCGTACTTGAGGTTTTGCCCTACTTTGGCTTGGTTATCATCTTCTAGAATCGGTTTTAGTTGTGATAAGACCCAGTCTCGATCAAGCTGTTGCGGTGCATCTAAGTAATCATGAGCCACAGGAACATACGCGGCAACGCCTTCCTCTGTCGCAAATGAAACACCGACTAAATTTGCTACCATGTAATCTAGGCTGTCGGTTTCCGTATCAAAAGCAAATACATCGGCCGCTTTCAACTTATCTAACCATTCGCTAAATGTTTTTTCATCTAAAATAGTTTGGTACTGACTGCGATCAATCGTCACCGCTGAGCTATCAACCTCTGAAGCTAAACTGGATGAAGAAGGCATCGCACTGCCCGACCTTTCATCTGCTTCAATGACGCCAGTGCCACCGTCAAGCAACTCGGTTAACCAAGACTTAAAAGTTAGCTGCCCGTACAGTTTAATTAGTTCATCAATATTCGGCTGAGTTTTCAGCAATGCTTCTGGTTTTTCATCTAAATCAACATCAAGTTTGATGGTCGCTAACTGATAAGAAAGGAACGCATTCTCACGATTATCAGCCAGTTTTTGCGCCATGGTCTTCGAACCACGGAAACCTAATGGGGCTATCTTATCTAAATTGTCATAGATCTGTTCAAGACTGCCGATACCTTGTAGCAAAGCCAAAGCAGTTTTTTCACCAACGCCCGGAACACCGGGAATGTTATCCACTTTATCGCCCATCAGAGCCAAATAGTCGATAATAAGTTCTGGTGGAATACCAAATTTTTCAATCACCCCTTCTCGATCAAGTACTAGATTGGTCATGGTGTTGATCAACGTAATATTGTCATCTACCAATTGCGCCATGTCTTTATCGCCAGTACTTATTAAGACGGGCATACCCACTTTGGAGGCCTGAGATGCTAGCGTGCCGATTACGTCATCTGCTTCCACACCTTCAATAGATATAAGGGGTAAACCCATGGCTCGAATTACATTATGTAATGGCTCTATTTGACAACGCAAATCATCCGGCATTGGTGGTCGGTTAGCTTTATATTGTGGATACATCTCATCACGGAAGGTTTTCCCCTTCGCATCAAAAATAACCACCATGCGCTCAGAAGAAAACTGGCGCATCATGCTACGCAGCATATTAACCACACCATATACGGCATTAGTTGGGATTTCACCATTACTCATAGTGCCAGGGTAGGCATGAAATGCACGGTAAAGGTATGAAGAACCATCAATTAGAATGAACGGGTTATCTGGTATACGAGCCATTGTCTTTTGCTATCCAAGGAGAATACAGAATGTAATGACTAAGGATGCCATGACTGCCCAAAGGTTTCCACGCCAACACACGCCTAGCTTCGAAAGATTTTGCTTATTTGCCCTGCAGTGCACAAGCTAATCTGTGGACAACTCTGTTCATAACTTTTATCCACACGTTATCACTATGCACATAAATACCCAAAAGACACACTTAACTTATTGTATTTAAAATACAAAAACAAAGATCGAACAATACTGCCATGATCTTTTTACGATCATCCATTGTGGAAAAGACTACCGCTGCCCTTTTAGACACCCACTAGGAATCACTTGATCGTTTAGATATAAAAAAGCGACACCCGAAGATGTCGCCTAGCAGAAAAAGTCAAAACTAAGTGAAGTAACTCATTCAGTTTTGCTATAAAGCTATAAATTACACTGGAAGCAATGTGAGCAATGTCGTGTCAAAAAGAAGCGGTGCAAGTTCATTAGCAATTTGTCTCGTCACTATTAACACCAAATCGTTGGTGAATCGTAAACTTGACGTCCTTGTGAACTCTCCTCGTCCCTAAGACAAAGTTAATAATAATGATTCTCATTTAATTATCAAGTTTAAATGAGAAAAAATATCATTTATTTTTTATATCGGCACAAATACAATGATAGGCTCAATAGAGAAAAGGAACATTTATTTTATTTTTCATGCAATTAATAAAATTCAATGCAGGAATTTTCAGGAAATAAAAAAGCTGACCTATACCCAAACAACTTAGAGTAGGAAGGGGATAAAGTCAGCCTAGAAATGTATGATCAAGATTATTCAGCGTCAGTCTGTAAATACTGCGCTGGCTTTGCGTTTTCTTCGGCTAGCCATTGCGCGACATCTTTTGCAAAGTACGTCAAAATGCCATCAGCACCAGCACGCTTAAAGCACAACAATGATTCCATGACCGTTTCACGCTCTTTCAGCCAACCGTTTAGAATAGCGGCTTTGTGCATCGCATATTCACCAGAGACTTGATAAGCAAAGGTTGGAACTTGTAGTTCAGATTTCACGCGACGAACAATATCAAGGTATGGCATGCCAGGCTTAACCATTACCATATCCGCACCTTCGTTGATGTCCATCGCAACTTCTTGAATAGCTTCATCGCTATTGGCTGGATCCATCTGGTAGTTTTTCTTATCACCACCTTTAAGATTTGCGGTTGAACCAACCGCATCACGAAATGGCCCGTAATAGCATGAAGCATATTTTGCAGAATAAGCCATGATTTGGGTGTGAATAAAACCGGCTTCTTCTAGAGCTTGACGAATCTTACCAATACGGCCATCCATCATGTCGGATGGCGCAACCACATCTGCTCCAGCCTCAGCATGCGATAAAGCTTGTTTGATCAGCACTTCCGTCGTTTCATCATTCATCACATAACCCGTTTCATCGATGATGCCGTCTTGACCATGAGTGGTGAATGGATCAAGCGCAACATCGGTGATCACACCAATTTGTGGAACATGCTCTTTCAGTAGACGAACCGCACGTTGCACCAAACCGTCTGGATTATAAGCCTCTGCTGCACATAAGCTTTTTGCATCTTGGTTAACGACAGGAAAAAGCGCGATCGCAGGTACTCCAAGGTTTGCTAAATGCAAGGCTTCTTCCAACATTAAATCAATAGAGAGGCGTTCAATACCTGGCATTGACTCCACAGGCTCACGACGATCTTTCCCCATTAGAATGAACATTGGGTAAATCAGATCGTTAACCGATAACTGATTCTCAGCCATTAGGCGACGGCTGAAATCATGCTTGCGTAGACGACGCATACGACGCCCAGGGAACTGACCTTGAATGGATACTGACACTCTATTCTCCTTGTTTTTTCGCAGTCAAAGAAAGCGATCTTTCTTTAGCACCGCTGTTGATCAAGTGTGGCGAAATCATATCACTCTCGCTTTGTGACGCTAGCGGCAATCTATAAAAATCAGAAAAATGATCTCAGGCTCACACTTACGTATACTCTCAGAATATTTCTTATTGATAGAGACAGACCATGATTGATACCCATGCCCATATTTATGCTGCTGAATTTGATCACGATCGGGATGAAGTCGTGCAACGCGCTAAAACACAAGGGATTGAAAAAATACTGCTGCCGAATATCAATCTCGACTCAATCCAACCGATGCTAGCAACCGAAGCAGCTTACCCTGACATTTGCCATTCAATGCTGGGGCTTCACCCTTGCTATGTCGATGAAAATGTCGAACAAACGCTGACTGTGATTGAGTCATGGTTTGATAAACACCCTTTTATCGCCGTGGGAGAAATCGGTATCGATTTATACTGGGATAAAACCTTCAAAGCTCAGCAAGAGAAGGCCTTTATCACCCAGCTCAACTGGGCCAAAGAGCGTGATTTACCTGTTGTAATTCATACCCGTGATTCAATCAACGAAACTTTACAGTTACTCGCCAAAGAACAAGATGGATCACTAACGGGTGTATTTCATTGCTTTGGCGGTAGCATTGAAGAGGCAAAGGCAATTAACGATTTAGGATTCCACCTTGGCCTTGGTGGAGTATCTACCTTCAAAAATGGTGGAATGGATGTGGTGATCCCACAATTGAATTTACAGTGGGTGATACTTGAGACCGACTGCCCTTACTTGGCCCCCGTTCCACACCGAGGGAAACGTAATGAACCCGCTTACACACAGTTAGTCGCTCAGCGTGTCGCACAGTTAACCGACAGGTCGTTGGATGAAATTCAAACCATTACCAACCTAAACGCAAACTCATTATTTGCTATTTAAATAATCGATGAGATATAAATAGAAAAAGCGGCAAATCTGCCGCTTTTTCTATTCAACGATATGCTCTATTTTTTATTGTTGCTCTTCATCACTCTCTTTACGCACATAAAAACGTGCAAAGAATAATCCAACTTCAAACAACAAACACATTGGTATCGCAAGTAAGGTTTGTGACACTAAGTCTGGCGGTGTCAGCAGCATGCCGACGACAAATGCTCCAACAATAATATAAGGGCGTTTTTCACCCAAAGTCTTAGGATCAGTCGCACCAGTCCAACACAATAAAATAATGGCAACAGGTACTTCAAAGGCGATACCAAAGGCTAAAAAGAGCGCTAAAACGAAATCAAGATAACTCGAAATATCGGTTGCAAATTCAACTCCCCCTAAAGATATCGCGGTAAAAAATCCAAACACCAGCGGAAACACCACAAAATAGGCAAAAGCGACGCCACAGTAAAACAGCAGTGAACTGGAAAACATCAAAGGCATCACTAAGCGGCGCTCATGCTTGTACAAGCCTGGAGCAACAAACGCCCAAACTTGATACAAGATAAATGGCACCGCAATGAATACTGAGGCGATCAAGGTTAATTTTAAGGGGGTAAAAAACGGCGATGCAACATCGGTAGCGATCATGGTTGCCCCTTCGGGCAAACGCTCTACCAACGGTTTAGAGACAAAATCATAGATATCGCTCGAAAAATACACCAAGCCGATAAAAATAACGACCACGGCGGCAATCGCTCGCAATAACCGGTCTCGTAATTCCAACAAATGGCTAATTAAAGGCTGCGTCTGCTCAGCAGAAGACATATCGAACCTCATATAAATAGATCAAAAGAGGAGCGACAGCCGCAGCAGTAACTCCTCCAATAGAGACTAATCGGCTTTCTTATCTGCCGTTGCTGGCTGCGAATCCGTTGAAGAGGGAGTGGCTTCAACGATATCTTCACTACGTTCTGATGCTACATCTGAAGGTAATGGATTAGCATAAGGTCGCTGAACATCTTGCGCAGCTTGCTTTAACTGCTCCACTGAAGACTTAAGTTCTGGAGATAAATCTTCCATCCCCATTTGCTCAGCTTTACGCAAGTTATCTTGCAGTTCTTGAACTTTAAGCTCGTGTGCTAATTCATCTTTCACACTGTTCGCCATGTTCTTTGCAGTACTGACAAATTTAGCCACGCTGCGAATCGCATGAGGCAAACGTTCAGGCCCAAGAACCACCAGCGCAACAACAGATATTAATACCAGTTCCCAGAAACCGATATCAAACACGTGTTATGCCTGCTCTTTATCTTTTTTAGTTTCAGCAGTCGCTTCCGATTTCTGCTGATCTAAGTTTTTCGGTTCAAAGTCTGCATCTTTTTTCGCAGGTTCATCTTCACTCATCGCTTTTTTAAAGCCTTTAACTGCACCGCCTAAATCGCCGCCAATGCCGCGTAATTTTTTCGTTCCAAATAGCAATACAACAATTACCGCAATGATAAGAAGTTGCCAGATACTGATACCGCCCATTTTCTTTACCTCGGGGATTTTTTAAACAAAATAACAATTCTTAGAGCTTACCGCTTATTAACGATAAGCTCGCCAGCTAAACAGCCAAAATGTGATACCCACAAGCCCTACTGTCAGTGACAATGGCTGGTAAATACTGTTGACTAATATTGCTGAGCATACGATTAAAGTGGCACCAATGCCAAATAAAAACTTCCCGGTCGCCTGTTGACGCTTAGTGTCACAGTAACCCTGATAAAACTGATCCATTTGTTGGTTCATTGCTTTAGCTTGTCTGAGGCTATCGTAAAGAAGCTCAGGCAATTCTGGTAATTTTTCGACCCAAAATGGTGCTCGGTCTTTTAACGCATTAATTAACGCTTGTGGTCCAACTTGATTCATCATCCATTTTTCTAAAAATGGTTTCGCTGTTTGCCACAAATCTAATTGTGGGTACAGTTGCCGTCCTAACCCTTCAACATACAACAAGGTTTTTTGCAGTAGCACCAACTGCGGTTGCACTTCCATATTGAAACGACGAGCTGTGTTAAATAGGTTTAGCAACACATGGCCAAATGAAATTTCGCATAATGGTTTAGCGAAAATTGGCTCGCACACAATGCGAATCGCAAATTCAAATTCATCAATGTTGGTTTCACGTGGAACCCATCCTGAATCAACATGCAATTGTGCAACCCGGCGATAGTCGCGGTTAAAAAAGGCAAGAAAATTCTCAGCTAAGTAACGTTTATCTTCACTATTTAACGTACCAACAATACCACAATCTAACCCTATCCACTGTGGGTTTTCTGGGTTTTCTGGGTTGACGAACACATTACCAGGGTGCATATCTGCATGAAAGAAACTGTCGCGGAAAACTTGAGTGAAAAAGACGCTCACGCCACGTTCCGCCAAAAGTTTCATATTCGTGCCATTGGCTTGTAACCCTGCAATGTCTGAAACCTGGATGCCGTATATTCGCTCAGAAACCATGACAGTTTTATTACTAAAGTCAGGAATAATTTCTGGTACGTATAATTCTTCGCTATTTTCAAAGTTGCGACGCAGTTGAATGGCATTGGCTGCCTCACGACGGAGGTCGAGTTCATCACGAAGGGTTTTGTCGTACTCACGTACAACTTCAACAGGCTTGAGTCGTCGAGCTTCCGGTAAGGCTTTGGCTACAATGCGTGCCATGCGGTACATGAGTTTGAT
The DNA here is from genome assembly GCF_963889785.1 of Vibrio sp. S12_S33. Taxonomy (NCBI): domain Bacteria; kingdom Pseudomonadati; phylum Pseudomonadota; class Gammaproteobacteria; order Vibrionales; family Vibrionaceae; genus Vibrio; species Vibrio sp. S12_S33. Next base: position 11,267 of record NZ_CAWPQZ010000053.1, read on the forward strand.
ATCTGCATCAATGACAGGCTGAATATCAGGGCGAATCACTTTTAGTACGATTTCCCGCCCTGATGATTTAAGTTTTGCCGTATGCACTTGCGCAATTGAAGCGGAAGCGAGCGGTTCAATATCAAAATCATCAAACCAAGTTTCAAGGCTGCCACCCAGCGCTTTTTCCATCTGAAGTTTAGCTAACGCGCCATCAAAAGGCGTTACTTTATCTTGTAATAGCGCAAGCTGGTCTGCGATATGCGGAGGAAAAAGATCGCGCCGCGTAGACATCATCTGCCCAAACTTAATCCATACAGGGCCAAGCTCTTGTAATGCTAAGCGCAATCGCTCACCTAATGCTTTATCAGGATGGCGATTTTTCATCCAGAACAGTCCTTTACGTACCAGTATCGGAGCTTTCGTTAATTGATGCTCTGGCAAGAGTTCATCTAGGCCATATTCCAATTGAACTTTAATGATTCGGTATAAACGCTTCCATTCAGTTGGGGTCATACTTGCTCCAACAGTTGTTGAATTTTTACTTCTATACGAGCGGCCTGACTTTTTATGTCATCCACTTGATCACAAAAATGAGCCACTTCTAACGAACAAGGAAATAAACGCCACTCTTCGGTCAAAACTTGTGCCATATGGTTTTGGTGTTTAGAGACTTGCGCTTGTAATAACTGCCCCGCATTTTTCATACTTTGAACCAAAGTATGAGCAACCACATCCCCAGTGATACGCGACAGCCACTCTTCGACATCAGGTTTGCAATCCGTCATGAGTTGAGCAAATTTTTGCGCCAATTGAATATCGCCTTCCAACACCAATTTATCTTGCTTGATCAACTGGGTGATATTGGCTTGTTCACGCAATTGCGGCAACACCGACAAATTAAGAGAGAGGTAGCAGTCAGGCTTGCCTTCATAGTCAGCCAAAACATCAATTTGCTGACTAAAAATAAAGGTCAATGTTTTATTAAGTTCTTTGAGATGAACTTGGATCACTTGCCCTTTAAGGCGTGATACACGACGACCCAATTGTGGATCGTCTTGCATTAACGTGTTGAGTGTCGTTTCAATTGCGGCAGTCACTAAAGGCTCAAACGGCATGCTCAATCCTTAGAATTTATAACCACGGTGCAGTGCTACAATACCGCCCGTTAAGTTGTAGTAGCTGGTTTGCTCAAAGCCGGCTTCGTCCATCATCCCTTTCAAGGTTTCTTGATCTGGGTGCATACGGATAGATTCCGCCAAGTAACGATAACTGTCTGCATCATTGGCGATCATCTGACCAATTTTCGGCAACAAATGGAATGAGTACGCATCATATACTTTCGACAATGGCTCAAGAATTGGCTTAGAGAATTCCAATACTAATAAGCGACCACCCGGCTTCAATACACGGAACATTGAGCTCAATGCTTTGTCTTTATCCGTCACATTACGCAAACAAAAACTAATGGTAATACAATCAAAATAATTATCAGGAAACGGTAGTTCTTCCGCATTGGCTTGTACGTAATGCACATTACCTACGATACCGTTATCACGCAGTTTATCGCGCCCAACATTCAGCATTGAATTGTTGATATCAGCCAGAATAACGTGCCCTTTCTCACCAACAATACGAGAAAATTTCGCAGTTAAATCGCCCGTGCCACCACCGAGATCCAAAATACGTTGCCCTGGGCGAGCACCACTGCAATCAATCGTGAAACGCTTCCATAAACGATGAATACCACCCGACATCAGATCATTCATAATGTCGTATTTAGTAGCAACAGAGTGAAAAACTTGTGCCACTTTGGCCACTTTTTCTTCTTTCGCTACGGTTTCAAAACCAAAGTGAGTGGTATTGGTTGTATCTAACGCTGTTTTTGATTGCACGCTTGTATCCGTCATTCTAATTCCTCTTAGGCAGCACGTGTTGTTATAAGCTACTGCGGACGATTAGTTTACTTTATCCTCAGCTTGATGTCTTTCTACTAACGGCTCATTTTCCTTGGCATTTTCAGTCAATGCCTCATTTTGAGCTTGTTCTGCCCATTCGCTACTGATTGAATGTTTAATTTCAACGCCGAGTTGTTTGAAGCCTTCTGCTTGACGAATGGCATTGCCACGCCCTGTCGCTAGCTTATTCATCGCCCCTTGGTAGCTTTGATTAGCGCGATCCAACGCCCCACCTAAACCTTCCATATCATCGACAAATAAACGCAGTTTGTCATAGAGTTTGCTGGCTCGCTCGGCAATTAATTGTGCGTTTTGATTTTGTCTGTCATTGCGCCATAAATTATCAATAGTACGTAGCGCCACTAATAATGTGGTTGGGCTGACCAAAATAATATTTTGCTCCATGGCGTCTTTAACCAAACTATGGTCAGCTTGAATCGCCACCTGAAAAGCAGGTTCAACCGGAATAAACATCAACACATAATCTAGGCTCTGAAGCCCCTTAAGTTGATGATAATCTTTTTGTCCTAACCCTTTTATATGAGCTCGTAGTGCAAGTAAATGCTCACTTAATGCACGCTCTCGCTGCGTTTCAGTTTCGGCATTAAAGTAACGTTCATACGCCACCAAAGCCATTTTCGAGTCAATCACCACTTGTTTATTGTGTGGTAAATAGACAATAACATCCGGCTGATAACGCTTGCCTGCGTCATTTTGCAAACTGACTTGGGTTTGATATTCATGCCCTTCACGCAAGCCCGAATCGGCCAACACACGAGCTAACACCACCTCCCCCCAATTACCTTGCTGTTTATTATCACCTTTAAGTGCTTGAGTTAGATTCACCGCCTCTTTAGTCATCTGTTCATTGAGGCGTTGCAGGTTTTTCAGCTCATGAACTAATGTGTGGCGCTCTTTGGCCTCATGGTTAAAGCTGTCATTGACCTGTTTCTTAAATCCTTCGAGTTGTTCTTTGAGCGGAGAGAGCAAACCTTCTAAACTTTGACGATTTTGTTGATCAACTTTGGCCGTTTTTGCTTCAAACAATTGATTGGCTAAATGTTCAAATTGTTGCTTTAAGCGCTCTTCAGCACGCTCTAACAGTTGCAGTTTTTCTTGGCTTGATTGAATTTGCTGTTCATGGCGCGCTTCTTGTTCGCGTAACTGCGCTTCGAGCTGTGATTTCTGCTCTCGCATCTGGTTTAAGTCATTTGAATACTGCTGCCGCTCTTGTTTTACTGCTTCGAAATAACGCAATTTTTCCATTACGGCCATCAACTTACCGTGAGATTGTTTAAGCTCAAACGCAGCTTTGTCTCGCTCTTCGTCTAGCTCATCTAACTCTTGTTGCGATTGTTGCAATGCTTGTTTTAACTCGGTAATTTGCTGCTGCTGATGCGTATTATTAGTGTCAATCTGCTGCTGCAATAACTCGCTTTTTAGATTCAGTTTTTGTTTCACCCACCAACCGACCGCTGAGCCGCTGATCACAGCACTGCTTAACGTTGAAAGCACTAACACTTGGTTTTCAATAATCCATTGCATAATAACGGCTTAACTCTATTTCATCAGTTATGCTTAAATGGTATTTCGATACTGGATAAATGTCCAGTTTGTGCAAGTTAACAGCAAGCTATAGACTTGCGCCGCTGAACACTATTTCAACAATCATTGTAATGAGGATGCATGGACGAACGACGCGCACTGGGTTTTGGTTTATCTGCCGTATTATTGTGGTCAACGGTTGCCACTGCTTTCAAACTGACTCTTGCAGAATTTACTCCGATACAAATGCTCACTGTTGCGAGTATCGTTTCAGGCTTGGCACTATTGGTGATTTGTGCAGTGCAAGGCAAACTGAATCAAGTCGTCAGTACCTTTCTCGCCAACCCTTGGTATTACTTATTACTTGGGCTAATCAACCCGCTCGCGTATTACCTTATTTTGTTTAAAGCCTACTCATTGTTGCCCGCCTCTCAAGCGCAAGCGATCAACTACAGTTGGGCTATCACACTGACCCTTATGGCAGCCGTTTTTTTGGGGCAAACCATCCGCAAACAAGATTGGATTGCTTGCGCACTAAGTTATTTCGGAGTCGTCGTCATTGCAACCAAAGGCGATATTTTAGCCATGCAATTTGATAGCCCGCTTGGTGTTGGGTTAGCTTTGTTATCGACGCTGCTGTGGGCAAGCTACTGGATTCTCAATACCAAAAACACCGCCGATCCTGTTATTGGGGTTTTACTAGGATTTTTGATCGCTATTCCGTTTGCCATTGGCTTAAGTTGCTATGAAGGAGCAAGTTGGCAACAAATCACCATCAAAGGTTGGAGTGCTGTAACTTATGTCGGCTTATTCGAAATGGGGGTGACCTTCGTGCTGTGGTTAAGTGCATTAAAACTCACAGCCAACACCGCAAGGATCAGTAATCTCATTTTCGCTTCACCTTTTATCTCACTACTATTATTGGCTACCATTATTGGTGAAACCATTCACCCCACCACCCTTATTGGTTTGGTGCTGATTATTGTAGGTTTAGTAATTCAGCAGTTCAAAACAAAGAAGAGCTAGTGCTGATCGTCAGTAACACGGCAACAATGATAGTTGTAGTGGTTGTAGTGGGAGCATAAGGCTCCAACCAAGATAGTCGTTCTGTTTTAATGCCGCAATGGTTGCACTTGATGCGTCGGGTTTGAACGGACAACCACTACAGACTCGGTTTCACTGAACTGTAAGTTCATCAAGAGTCCAGTCGCATCATCGATAAAGACTAATAGACAGCACTTGTCAGATCGTCCTTCAAACCAGTCGTGGTGAAAGCCATCAATTTGGATTAGTTCACCTAAGCAGTCTCTGCGATAACGAGGTTGATAAATTCGAGGTTTTCTCTTGGAATGTGGAACCCAAAGAGCATCAGCGATCATCCACTGGCAAAGCGTTTCCAAGGAGATATTAAATCCGTGAACCTCTGTAAGCTTTTCATGTACGAGCGTTGGACCAAAATCTAGATAGTATTCTGAGATAAGTTTGAGTGCGTGGAGCTTGGTGTCATCGCTGATGCGATTGCTCGAAGGTTTACCGCGGTTGCCATGAGCTAGGGATTCAACGCCAAGTTCCTAAAAGCTTTAAGTATACGAGGCAAGTGTCGGTAGCTTATTCCAAGAATGGATGTGGCATCTCGGCGCTTTAACTTATTGTTTAACACATCTTGGATAATGGAGAAACAATTCATGGTAGTTCATCGTAACTAACATCCTAAATACCTCCAAGCAAACATAGGATAGATTCACTTGGAAATATTAGGACATTATCGCTTTGGGCTTACATCGCCAAACCGAAATTATCCTGACAAAGAACCCACCTTTACGGTGGGTTCTTTGTTTTCTGCTGAGCCGATTACGCAGGAATCGAAGAGCCGATCATGATCATTTACGTAATCTTGTTGGGCCTCACACACAATTCTGGCTTGGAGACATACCCTCATGCTGTTCTGTTACTGGTAGTTTCTCTACAGCCAGCCCGTAGGCCGACTCAGAAAAGTTCTCACCATGTTAGTCATAGGATGTCGGCGATGCTTACGCTTACATGTTGAGCTGCACAACCTCCTGTTTAGCATTCTTGAGCGGGAACGCCGTGACGACCATACCGTTTTGCCGCAGCACGATACGGACGTTCTGGTACACTGTCTGACGTCCACCGTCCATAAAACTGAAGCGTCTATAGGTGCGAACAACCTTTCCATCAGCAGTGCGGGTCTGCGTGTACTGCGCATGGACATCGGTCAGAGCGGCCATTATAACGCGAGTAAGGTCAGAGGCCGAATTGACCGAGAGCGCACGCCAGTCCTCACGGTGGCCTTGATCGCCACCTCCTCCGCCGGGAGCCCAGATATGGTTGAGTCCGAATGGAAAACGCTGCCGGCCGCGGTTTACAGGATTATTCAGGTACACGATGCCAAGATTGTCACCGGTTGATGCCCCGTCGTGTGCGATCGCCGCAGTTAGCCCAGCAAACTCATTGGATCGGATGCCAGCCGGTAATTCTGGACCGGGCCGCAAGAATGTCCGCACCAACACATCAAACTCGCTTCTTCCAGCTAGGTAATAGCGTCCGCCCGTCTGCAACTGCGGTGGTACCGCGATCACATCGTCCTGCCGCTTGAGCTTGCGTTTGGCCTTCCTCACACACTCCCAGCCTTGCTCGCTGGCTTCTCGCATGGCGTTGTTTTCAGCACAACTGGCCTTGACGACTTTCTTCTTACGTTGCCGCATGTTGTTCGGCTTTTCCGGATTGGCGCGACTGTCCGAAACCTGAGCGATGCTCGCAGCACTACTCAGCGCATTGGCTGCGCGCTCCGGATCGGCAATCATCCATGCATCGAGCTGCGCATTACCGGTCGTCAGATGTAGCGGTGCGGCTGCGCCAGCCGCGCTGTCGGCGTGGTAATCGTTGATGTTCTGGATCAACTCACGCACAGAACGCAGTGACAAATTGCCGATCAAACGAATCGCATCACGGTCGGCCAGCGTGCAGTCCTCGGGGTTGCCTGTGCGGCGTGTGGGCGGACGATCGTTGCAGAACTGCACCCCCATCGCAACCTCGAAGTCAGGTACATCTCCCCCTTGAATCTCATCGGCTTCGTACACGCTCAGATCAATGTTGGTGGGCTGATTCCGAACAGGAACGAGATCGATCTGCGGAGCCGGCAGCCCGGATTGCGGCAGGCTCGAGCAAATGCTCGGCGCACCGAACAGCATCTCCCACCACCATGCGGTCAGCGATGTAATCCCCTGGATAAAATCCTCGACGCAACGCTTACTTCGATTGTGCGAGCTGAGCTCGTCGGAAAACGGCACGGAACGTTGTTCGAAAAACGCTATGCCACGGTTATCGAGCGTGCTGGAGGTAACACTGATCGAGCTTTGAATTAGCTCGTCCAGCCCTTCATTGGACAGACCCGAAATAATCGGATTTGCAATTTCCCAGCCAGTGACGATTCTTGAATCATGCACAGCGGCTTCATTCACCGTGACGATCACTCTGTCGGACCATTCCGATTGCGGGGTGATCCAAGGTACGATATAGGCCGTGAACAGTAGATATTTGACGTCCTGTGAAATCGGTCGCCACAGCAACTTAGACACAGTACTTTCGGCAGTCAACGGCGGGGTACCGATGCCGAAGATAACAGACAGTGAAGAGTCCGATACACTAGCCGAAATGGTGGTATCGCCAGCCCTTAGCGTGAAGAGTCGGGCACCCGGGACGTCGTAGGCAACCAACACTTTGACCGACCTGACAAATTCAGCGTCCTCTATGGCCGCAACGGCCAGACTGCCCGAAGGCTTGAGTTCACCCTCGAATGCAGGAAAAACCATCGTATTAGCAACCTGCTCGATGGTGCCGCCATCACCGGAGGTCTGGATAGAATCCATGAATCCGAGCGACTGGGCACTAATGACGGAAGGCATGGCAACCAGCGCGGTGAATAGTAGCGAAATGGCGAAAAGGCGCCGTCCCAACCCTAAATTGAATCGGTTATATTTAATCATAATTTAGGTACCTCTTGAGGTTGATTAATTACGGATAGAGTAGTCGTACATTAATTAACCATTCGATGTCAATGAGTTAGGCATGAATTACTTGTTGGATATATGATACAGTTTCAATATTGTGATCTGTTGTGAATTGCAATAAAAACAAGTGCCCGAGGCTAACCACTGAGCTTATTTCCAGGCTACAAACCGATAAAATGTCTCTACCGTCAACACTCCCTTGAACCAGCATCACTGAAGAACCGAAGAAGCGAAGCAGATAAATGTCGCTTTAGCCCGATGATTGAGAAGGAACTCAGGGGCAGAGACTAATGTGGACAATGGGGACGGCAAGCATGCGCTCCACGTGCAATAGCATGTTTTCGTAATAGGGGTTTTGCGCCCATTTCAGCGATAAGTCCAATGTGGCTGCTTCAGCTCTTATCTGTAAAGGCGTTACAGTAAATCAGCTTCAACAGAATAATTAACCTGAACTCGGGATAAAAATAGGCAGGAACTAAAAGCTGGTTCTGCGATCAGATCTTTCGACTAAAAAGGAAATCATCGCAAAGGAACCAGCTATGAAAAAGTTAACTGACCTATTCTGC
>NZ_CAWPQZ010000054.1:0-18962 GCF_963889785.1 Vibrio sp. S12_S33
AATGAAGATAGGAAAGTATGATTCGACATGGAAACGGTAGTTTGTGTATGATTTTTGTTTGGCGACTAAACCATATCACTTACTACCGTTTTTTTGTTTTTAGTTCCCGCTAATCCGCGATGAACCATAAAAAAGCCAGTGAAAGGAGTAATTCACTGGCAAGTTAGTTGAGGGGGACTAAGAAAAAAGAAGTGAGCAGCATGCTGCTCACAGGTTTAAATCTTATTGTTTTCAGGCGGTTGCCGCCGACTTATCATCCGCTTTAGCTCGGTTTTTCAAGAAAGCGTAACCAAAGCCTGTCACTGCTGTACCTGCTGCAATGGCAACTAGGTACATTAATACTGGTGTGATTGCATTTGGGATTAGTAGCACAAACAGACCGCCATGTGGAGCCATCAATTTAGCACCAAACAGCATAGATAGCGCACCTGTTAATGCCCCACCCACCATACATGCAGGGATGACTCGCATTGGGTCCTTAGCTGCAAATGGGATAGCACCTTCAGAGATAAAGCATAAGCCAAGAACAAATGATGCTTTACCCGCTTCACGTTCACCCGCTTCAAATTTATCTTTCGCTAGGAATGTCGCTAAACCCATGCCTAATGCTGGTACCATACCTGCGGCCATGATGGCAGCCATTGGTGCGTAAGTTTGTGAAGCTAGTAGACCAACACCAAAAGTGTAAGCCGCTTTGTTGATTGGGCCACCGAGGTCGAAACACATCATTGCACCAAGAATAACACCGAGTAAGACCGCGTTAGCAGAACCCATGTTGTTCAGGAACTCTGTCATTGCTGTCATGATACCAGCTACAGGACCACCGACGACGTAAATCATTACCAAGCCAGTAATCAAAGTCGCAATAAATGGAATGATTAGAATTGGTTTCAATGCTTCCATTGATTGAGGTAATGAGACTTTATCAGCAATAAATTTGGCTGAGTAACCGGCAATGAAACCGGCCGCAATACCGCCAAGGAAACCTGCGCCAGTAGAGCTTGCCAACATACCGCCAATCAAACCAGGAGCAAGGCCAGGGCGGTCTGCAATAGAAAACGCAATGAAACCCGCAAGTACAGGGATCATCAAGGCAAAGGCAGAACCACCACCAATAGTCATTAACGCGGCGGCTAATGTGCCTTCTTCTTTAAACGCTTCTATACCGAAAACAAAGGATAGCGCGATGATCAAACCACCAGCGACTACAACTGGAAGCATGTGTGAAACACCAGTCATCAAGTGTTTATAAACACCTTTTTTCTCTTCAGTTTGGTTACTATTGGTTGATGAAGAGTACGTGTAAATAGCAGCTTGATTAAAGGCATTAGTAATTTCTTGCTCGGTTTTCTTCAGTGCAAGGCTGGTGCTAGTTTTGTATAATTTTTTGCCATTAAAGCGTTCAAGTGGTACTTCAATGTCTGCTGCAATGATAACTAGATCAGCATCAGCAATTTCTTCGGCGGTTAATTGATTTTTTGCACCGACTGAACCGCGGGTTTCAACCTTAATTTGGTGGCCAAGGCGCTTACCGTGTTCTTCCAAAGCCTCTGCGGCCATAAATGTATGAGCGACACCCGTTGGGCAAGCAGTAATTGCAACAATCTTTTTAACGGCATTGGTTGCAGTATTTGTCGCAACAGGAGCCGATAAAGTGGTAGCAGCTTGCGCGGTTAGTTCAGTCGCTTCGTTTACCGCTTTGTTCAAAAAAGCACTAGGATCTGATGTACAAGCGGAAATCTCACTTTGATACACTTTTTTGCCGATGAAGCGAGTAGTATCTAGCGGAGTGTTTGTCGCAATAATAACGACGTCTGCGTTAGTAATGTCACTATCGGAGAGCGTATTACCTTGAATGACACTTGAATGACATTCAACGTTAGCAGTCCAATTAAGGGATTTTGCTGCTTGTTCAAGTAATCCGGCAGCGATAATGCTGTTTGCGACGCCACTAGGGCATGCAGTGATAATGGCAATATTCATAGTTACGACCTTCTGTCCTTATGAGTTAGCACTTTGACTAACGGGTTGTAATTGGATTTGTTGTTGTAGGGTTTCTAATTGTTCAGGTTTTGACATACCAACGCCCACTTGAGTGACAGCAAGTGCAGAAAGTGCTGTAGCGAATGTGAGTAGTTGAGTTTTTTCCATGTTTTGCATGTGTCCCCAGCAAAGTCCGGCGACGAGTGTATCTCCCGCACCCACAGTGCTGACTACTTGCATGCGAGGTGGTTTCGCATGTAGCCACTGGTTTTGATTGAGCCACATCACACCATTAGCGCCCATGGAAACCACAATATTGTCGATGCCTTTCTCAGCGAGTTGCGCGACAGCCTGTTGACATTGTTCTGGTGAGTGAAGATCTTGTCCGACAAATTGAGACAACTCTTCATCATTCGGTTTGATAAGCCAAGGATGTGCATCTAGGCCTGCTTTGAGGGCTTCACGGCTGCTATCAAACAGCACTTTTTTACCCATAGAGTGCAGTTTTTCAATCCATGATGCACAAAGCGCAGGTGAGATGCCTTGTGGTAAACTACCCGCTAACACAAAGAAATCATGATCCTCGGCAAGTCTTAGTAGTGTTCGTTCAAACTGTTCAATCGCAACTGGCGTGACAGCAACACCAGGGAAATTGATATCACTCACTTCACCGGAGGCTTCTACCAATTTAACGTTGATCCGAGTTGAACCATTAACACGAACAAACTCATCTTTTGCGCCTATTTCTTCAAATAACTGACAGAACATTTCTTGATTATCACTGCCAAGAAAGCCCGTGACGGTCACTTGAGCACCTAAATCACTCAGTACTTTTGCAACGTTTACGCCTTTACCTGCGGCATGAAGTGAACCTTGCTCAACCAAGCTAACAGAGCCGATATTGAGTGTGTTAAGGCTACCCGTTAAATCAAGTGCTGGGTTGAGGGTGATAGTGACAACTTTATTGGTCATAATTATGCTCTCAACCTTCGCCTAAGCCAGAAGCAATCGCTTTACCGATGGATTCTAAAGCCAGAGCCGCGTCTGGACCTTCTGCTGAGAATTGAAGTTGATGGCCATGCTTGACACCAAGCGCTATCACTTTCATCAAACTTTTTGCGTTCACAACTTTACCGTCACCATCAAGATTGGAGACCTTAATTGCCGACTCAAATTTTTTCGCTTCTGCAACCAACATTGCACCAGGGCGGGCATGCAGACCGTGAGCATTCTTAATTTTGAATACCGCTACGTTTCCAGAGTTGCTTTCTTCAGCAGTGGCTGTTTCTTCATTGTTGAAGAACGCTAAAAGTTGCTCAGTCGTTGCATTGAGTAAAGTATCTTGCTGTTGTTGGAAGATCAGTTGTGAAATTTTACTCAGTATATTTTGGTGAGCACTGTTACATGCCGTAAGTGCAATCAATGCTTTAACTGGAATTTGGTTGTATTCGCAAGCATTAGCTGTGGAGACAAAAGCCATCGCCGTACGCTTCACGGACTTATCACTGCTGATTAGCCATAAACCTTTGCCTAAATGTGTCGGTTCTTTAGTCACCAGTTCCGCAACAAAGTTATTTTCAGCGCAACCGGTGTTGCGCAACAAGCCACCAGCAACCGCGCTCAGTTGTACCATATCACTGGCAGGGAAAAGTAGTTGAATAAGAGATGCATCAAAATCAGTCTCAAATTGAACTTCACCATTAAGTAAAGCGATAACGTCGTTTTCGGTTCTTGCTTGCTTTAGTTTTTCTTCCACGCCATCGGCTGAAAGCACTTTGGTAAGTTGTTTAAGAATACCTAAATGTTCGTCTGATTTTGCTGCGATACCGATAGCAACATAAACCGTATTACCATCCCCCCAATCAACACCTGAAGGAAAATGATGAACAGCCACACCTGTCTGTTTAACCAATGAACGTGTGTCAGTCGTTCCGTGTGGAATAGCGATACCATTGCCAAGGAACGTAGAATTCTGTGCTTCGCGGTTGAGCATTCCTTCAACATAGCCAGAATCGACCAGTCCTTTTTTAGCAAGATCGGCAGCGATAGCTCGAATTGCATCTTGTTTATTGGCTTGCGATTGGCTCAATTTAATATTATTTGAGGTGAGTTGCAGCATGTCGGCCCCTTGTTGCCTTGCGGCTTATTCGTTATCACTAATAGAAATAAAATCAGTAATATAATAATTGCATTTCATCAAGCTGAATCGATACAGCTTTCAGTCCAAAAAAATTCAGCAAACGCATTTATTATCAAAAAAATGGTGCTGTTGATTGAAATGAATACTAAATGTCGTGTTGTTTATCATTTCTTTGTTTTGCTGAATCCTTTCAGCTTTAATACTGAATCGATTCAGTGTATAATTCAACCTCATCAGAGAACGAATGATTGTTTCTATGATCAGACGCACATAATAAGAGTAGTTGATATGACACTAGATGAAATAGCCAAGTTAGTTGGTGTTTCTAAAACCACGGCCAGTTATGTAATTAATGGCAAAGCTCAGAAGTATCGAATTAGTGAAAAAACACAGCAAAAAGTGATGGACGTGGTCAATGCTCATAACTATCGCCCAGATCATGCAGCCTCTGCATTAAGAGCTGGCAATAGCCGATCGTTTGGGCTGATTATTCCTGATCTCGAAAACACCAGTTACGCTCGTTTAGCTAAATTGCTTGAGCAAAACTCTCGCCAAGCGGGCTACCAAATTTTGATCGCCTGTTCTGATGATGACGTTCAAACTGAAATGTCGGTTGCGGATGCTTTAGTTTCTCGTCGAATTGAGGCGCTTTTTGTTGCTAGCGTAATTCCTAATGCCAGTGATTTTTATCAAAAATTACAAAATGCAGGCACGCCAGTCATTGCAATTGACCGCCCGTTAGATGATGAATTTTTTGCTTGTGTTATCAGCGAAGATTTTAGCGCTGCTTATGAATTGACTCATTCTTTACTTAACCAAGAGATAAAAACCGTAGGACTGGTTGGCGCATTGCCAGAACTTAATATTTCTCAAGAACGTCAATTAGGCTTTGAGTCGGCGCTGCGTAGCCAAAATATTGCAAGCATTGTGGGTTATGGCGAACACTTTAACCGTGAAGAAGGCAAAAAAGTGGTATTGAATTGGCTAGAGAACGATCAAATGCCAGATGCCATTGTGGCGACCTCTTATACGTTGTTAGAGGGAATCCTCGATGTCTTACTTGAGCAACCTCAATTGGTCAATAAAGTTAAGTTGTCTACTTTCGGTGATAACCGATTACTTGATTTTCTTCCGTTCAAAATTAACTCATTGCCACAGCAATTTGAACTCATTGCAGACAGCGCATTAGCCCTTGCATTAAACGCTTCAGCAAAGCGTTATCAAGCGGGCATTGAATTAATACCTCGAAAATTGAAGGTGCGATCTGCTTAACGACAAACAATGCCTCTAGCGGAAAAGTTTTGAGAGCTGTTAGATCGCATTTCTTTATTAATCGGGTATCATAGAGCGACGCGTATCACTGTATTTTAGGGTTGGAATGAAGTTTCTTCACACCTCTGACTGGCATCTTGGCCGACAATTCCATAATGTGTCTTTATTAGACGATCAACGAGACGTACTCAACCAATTGATTACGTACTTACAAGATAACCCGGTCGATGCTTTGGTCGTGGCTGGGGATATCTATGATCGTTCTGTGCCGCCAACCTCTGCTATTGAATTGTTAGATGACGTGGTGACGCGTGTATGTCATGACTTAAGTATCCCGATGATTTTCATCCCTGGCAACCATGACGGTGCGAAACGGCTTGGTTTTGCGGCCAAACAGATGCAGCATTCCGGCCTGCACATCATCAGTAATTTTGATCAGATGATGCACCCTGTGGTATTGCGAACACCATCGTCAGGTGAAGTCGCTTTTTACGGAATACCGTATAACGACCCCGAATCGGTTCGTCACCATTTTTCCGTGTCAGTGACAGATCACAACGAAGCACATCAATATCTTGCTACGCAAATCACCGAACAATGGGACACAGCACAACGCCATGTTTTGATCAGTCATTGCTTCGTCGACGGAGCACTCGGGTCTGAATCTGAACGTCCTTTATCAATTGGTGGTTCGGATCGCGTCAGCCATGAGCATTTCACGCCATTTGATTATGTTGCTCTTGGCCATTTACATCAACCACAGAAAAAAGGTGAAGAGTACATTCGTTATTCTGGTTCGTTGATGAAATACAGTTTTTCCGAACAACACCAAAAGAAAGGTGCAACACTGGTTGAATTGAATAGTAATGGTTTTGTAAGTGCAACCCACGTCCCGCTGAATGCTCCTCATAGCATGCGAATTATTGAAGGCGAACTGGATGAGGTGATTGAACAGGGTAAGACCGATCCAAACAACCATGATTATGTATTGGTTCGTTTAACGGATAAACACGCGATACTTGACCCTATGGAGAAACTTCGTAAGTCATATCCCAATGTATTGCATCTTGAAAAACCGGGTATGCTGATTGGTGTTGAGCAGGAGATGGGGCGTGCTCGTCTTGCACGTGGTGAAGTTGATATGTTTCGAGATTTCTTTTTAGAAGCGAAACAAGAGGCATTGACACTTGCTCAAGAACAAGCTGTGGTTGAGGTTGTCCAAGCGTTAAAATCAGGAGTTGAACGGTAATGCGTCCATTGAATTTGACTTTGCAAGCTTTCGGCCCTTTTGCTAAACAAGAAATCGTTGATTTTACCGTTTTGGGGGCATCTCCATTATTTCTGATCAATGGACCTACTGGGGCAGGAAAGAGCTCATTGCTGGACGCCATTTGCTATGCGTTATACGGCGAAACGACGGGCAGTGAACGCACGGGTGACCAGATGCGTTGTGACTATGCTGACCCTCATACTTTTACCGAAATTATTTATCGCTTTGAATTGGGTAGTCGAACTTTCCAAGTGGTGCGTTCTCCCGACCAAGAGGTGCCCAAAAAGCGCGGTGAAGGAACAACGAAAAAAGCACATGCTGCCTCGTTATACGAACTGGTTGATGATGAGCTAAAACTGCTGGCCAATCGCCCGAATCCGGTGGCTAAAGTAATGGTCGATCTGATTGGCTTGGATGTTAAACAGTTTCGACAAGTGATGGTGATTCCACAAGGAAAATTTCGCGAACTACTGACGGCCAATTCTAAAGAACGTGAGCAAATTTTCGGTCAATTATTCCAAACCCATATTTACAGCCAAATTGAGCGTGCGTTTTTTGATAAAGCAGCAGGTATTCGTAAAGAAAAAGAAGAATTTGATAACCAAATCAAAGGTGCTCTGGACGTTGTTAATGTGGATAGCGAACAGCAACTGCAAGAGAGTATTGAATCGCTCAAGCCTGAATTAGAAAGCGCTCAGCTGGTCTACCAAAACAGTCAAAAAGCACTTGAGGCCGCCAGAGCCGAGCAAAAAAGTGCTCAAGCTTTAGAACAACAATTTCAGATGCAGCTCACATTGCTAGAGCAGCAAGCGGTTCATCTTACGCAAACCGAGGAGATAGATAGGTTACGATTACAGCGCCAAAATGCGTTGAAAGCGACTCACCTAGACTCGCTCTACAACACTTTTCTTGCTTCTCAGCGCCAATTGGAAGAAGCCAATTGTGTATTGATCGAAAAAGAAAAAGCGTTTTTAGCGGCAAAGCAGTATTTGCTTGAAGCGAAAACAGAGCAACAACGTGTCACCGAACAAATAAAAGTTATCCCAAGTCTGACAAAGAAAATATACGACTTGAATGTGATCAAAACAAAGCTAATTGAACGCGATAGTCATCAGCAAGCATTACAGAGAGCGCTGCGCGATGTTGATATTGCGACCCAAAATAAGCACAACCTGCAAGCTGCGCTCACTCAGTTTGAGCAGCAAATAGTCGATAAACGCAAAGAGCTAGATCATGTTGGTCAACAATTGGCAGAGTTAAGCACCAAGCGTTTAGAGCTTAGCAATATCAATGTATTGATTGATGTTCACCACAAAATAGAACAAACAATACAAAAGCTGAGTGCTGAAAATGCGCAGCTAAAGCAAATCTCGTTACAAGTTGAGCAAGCGCAACAAGTGACACGACAAGCGAAAAGTCATGCCGATAGGCTGGAGATGATTTGGCATACTAATCAAGCTGCGGAATTGGCTCGTAATCTAGAACAAGGAGATGCTTGTCCAGTGTGTGGCAGTTGCGAGCATCCTCATCTCGCCAGTTTTTCCGAAGATACGGTGGCTAAAGATCAAGTTCAACAAGCAAGAGAAGCTCAACAACAGCAACTGATTAATGAGCAAGCAATCCTTAAACGTCAGCAGCACAGTGAAACGCAAGTGGCTTTGCTAGAGCAGCAGCAGCAAGGGTTTGTGGCACAATTAACGGTGAAGGAACAAAGTTTAGAGCAATTGCTGCAACATCAGAACCAATTACAGCAGCAAATTATTCAACTTGAGCAGCTCAATCCAGACCAATTAGCACAGCACATCAATGCGCTCGAGCAGCAACAGATAAAAGCGAAACAGAATTTTGATGAACAACAGCAGAAAGTGGAAGGCGCTAAGATCGCGGTAGCGAAAGAGCAAGCTGAAGTCGATAGCTGTAACCAAAGCATTCCTCAACAATACCTTGATAAGTCATATTTAAATGGTGTTGTGTTGCAGTCCGAGCTGCAATTAGAAAATCTACACCGCTTAGATGTTGAAACTAAAGAAAATTACACTCAAGCTAGTGCACAATTTTCTGGTACGGAGTCGGCGCAGAGTAGTGCTGCTGAACAACGACAAAAATGCCAACAATCACTAAATAAGGCTCAGTCGGAGTGGCTGCTCGCTCTTGAGGACAGCAGTTTTGATCATGAAGCACATTACTTACAAGCTCGTTTAGCACCAGTGCAGCTTGAGCAACTTGATCGTCGAATCAAACAATTTGATGATGCGAGTGCAACGTTCAAAGGGCAACTACAAGCCTTAACCAATGAGTTGCTAGATAAAAAACTGCCTAATGTAGAAGATTATACCTCGGTTGTTGAGCAAGCTGTACAACAGCAGCAAATGGCTTTCAACACGTTAGCTGAATTACGTTCAAAAATGGACAGTTACCAAGGTGTCAAAGAAAGAATCGCTATTTTGTACGCGAAAAACGAGGCACTAGAAAAGTCATATCAAGTGGTTGGTACCTTAAGTGATATCGCTAATGGCAAAACGGGTGCTAAAGTTAGTTTGCATCGTTTCGTACTTGGTGTGTTGTTAGATGATGTGCTCATCCAAGCCTCAATGCGGCTGCAGATCATGAGTAAAGGGCGCTATCTATTGAAGCGCAAAGAAGAAAGAGCCAAAGGTAATGCAGGTTCTGGGCTCGACTTAATGGTCGAAGATGGCTACACAGGGAAATGGCGTGATGTCGCCACGTTGTCAGGAGGTGAATCATTTATGGCTGCATTATGTTTAGCGCTTGGTTTATCTGATGTGGTTCAGTCGTACAGTGGTGGCATCAAACTGGATACGTTATTTATCGATGAAGGTTTTGGTAGTTTGGATCCCGAATCGTTGGATCTAGCGATCCAAACACTTGTCGATTTACAACAAGGCGGTCGCACGATAGGTATTATTTCTCATGTTGGCGAATTAAAAGAGCAAATTGCACTGCGCATCGATGTTGATGTGACAAGAAACACAGGTAGCTCGATAAAACTTATTGCATAATGTGTGTGGTATTAACTATCTTGTATCAATAGTTAATATATCTTGATACAAGATATATCCTTCCTACTTGAAGTTGCAGCGGTGTTGGCTACGTTCCCTCACTCCAATCACATAGTTTATCTATGCTCATGGGGATTCACTTACTTGCCGCCTACCTGCAACTTCAAGTGGTTTGGGTATAGTGCTAAATAGAGATCGCTAAATCACGTGTCACTTATCCATAGGTTAGATAGGGGAGAGACAAATGATGATTCTGAAAATATACAGGTCAACTTGGTAAGGTTATATGGAAATTGTTAAAAAAATATACCAATATGCTGAGCCTAACCTGACC
The DNA here is from genome assembly GCF_963889785.1 of Vibrio sp. S12_S33. NCBI lineage: Bacteria > Pseudomonadati > Pseudomonadota > Gammaproteobacteria > Vibrionales > Vibrionaceae > Vibrio > Vibrio sp. S12_S33. The sequence goes on from NZ_CAWPQZ010000054.1 coordinate 10,020, forward strand.
CTCGTTGGCTGGATGGGGTTTGTTGGCTTCCCAATTTATTATTTCGTTTGGACCTATTTATTCCCGCAACCTTACGAAAGTATTCTTCTGCGTGGTGCTTGTTCGATCTTATTTGCAAGTATTGCTTTTCGAAATGTATTTCCCAAGAATATCCAACGTTATGCGCCTTATCATTACTTGTTCGTTATAGGTTTTTGTCTGCCATTCTTTTTTGGCTATATGATGTTAATGAATGATTGGTCGACCATTTGGGCAATGTCGTTTATGGCCTCAATCTTTCTGCATATTTTGTTAGTGCATGAAACTAAAGTGATGCTAATACAAGCCGTTATTGCCTTAGTGTGCGCTTATTTTACCGTGTATAAAATAATGCTAGTTCAACCAACTGTGATCGTTGAATGGCCTTACATTCCCATCTTCTTATTTACTTACGTATTTGGCAATTTATTCTACTTCCGCAATCAAATCGAGCATGAAGCGAAAGTTTCCATTGCTAAATCATTTGGTGCTGGGATTGCCCATGAAATGAGAAACCCTCTCAGTGCGTTAAAAACCTCAATGGAAGTGCTAAGTTCTGTTTTGCCCAATTCGAATGAATCAAAAAAGGAAGTGTATCAGTTACCAGCTAAAGATCTGACTCTCATCAGAGAGCTATTGAATGATGCAGATGAAGTGATTCGTTCAGGCAATGATACGATCGATTTGTTGTTGACTTCGATAGATCAAAATAGAGTTTCAACATCTACTTTTAAAAAGATCTCTGCACAAATTGTGGTAGAAGAAGCATTACACAGTTTTTCTTATAAAAAAGCTAAAGATAGACAATCGGTCACTCTTGAAGTGATTGATGATTTTGAATTTTTTGGCAGTAGTACGCTTTTAAAATACACCCTATATAATTTGTTAAAAAATGCATTTTATTATCAAAACGGTGATTCATTTAGCATCCATATCACTTTAAAAAATCAAGGTGATCAGCATACTATTTTATTCAAAGATAATGGGATCGGTATTGAAGAACACTTGTTAGAAGATATTTTTAAAGACTTCTATACTTTTGGTAAAAATGGCAGTTATGGATTAGGCTTGCCATTTTGTCGTAAAGTAATGAAAGCTTTTGGAGGTAGTATTAGTTGTCGCTCGAGATTAGGAGAGTGGACGGAGTTTACTTTAACCTTCCCACGTTATATTTCAGAAAAAGTGGCACATATTAAATTGGATCTCATGAAGTCTAAGACGTTATTGTATATTGGAAGAACCAGCATGGTGAACCGATATTTGAGTGAAAAGTCATTTTATCTTGGGTTTCGTTTGAATAATCTGGATCCAGATGACGCCTTGGAAAAAGAGGAATTCGAGTTTGAGTTTGATTTAATCATCGTAGATTTGGAAATACTCAACGAGTCTCCAGAGTACCTGACAAAACTAGAGTCAAAGTTGCACTTCACAGAAGCGAAAATTTGTTATTTATACGATCAAAATCAACACTATGCGTTAAATATGGATCGCCATTTGACTATTTACCCTGTTGAAAAGCACAAGTTATTACTGGGTGGTGCTGCAATCATTGATAAGTTGATGTTTGAAAGCTCAGAGTTAATGACGGACAAAAATCAGATACCAGCTAAGCGGTATGATTATGAAAAACGCATACTACTTGTCGACGATAATCATTCTTTGCGCAGCTTCACCGCTTTATTACTAGAAAAGCAAGGATTTGAAGTATTGCAAGCCAGTGACGGTAAAAATGCTATGACTATGCTTGAGAGTAATCCTATCGATTTAATCTTTATGGATATAGAAATGCCAATTATGGATGGTATTGAAGCTACCTCATTGGTTCGTTCTGGGTCTACGCCATATAAAAATATCCCTATTATCGGATATACAGGGGATACTAGCCCAACAACACTTGATAAAATTCGTATGTCAGGTATGAATGATTATATATTAAAGCCTGCAGATAAAGATCTATTACTTAGCAAGTTAGGGCGATGGATATAATAACCCCAAGAGAATTCTTGGGGTTAGATTTGTTGAAACTAGTTTATTTCTTAATTATGGATTTATTTGAAATGAAAGTTATTTTCATCCTTTGCCAATGCACAAGTGGTCAATATTCTATCAATTTGCGTGTCGGTTATATTACTATTTAGTGATAATCGAATAATATTCTTATTCTTTGATGTTGCTGGACGACAAAATACAGCACCAAATATTCCATTGTTCTCTAAATAATCTCTGACTTTTTCAGTATTTCTTTCATCTCCAGTTTCGAGTGCAATGATTTGCGATTGACTCCTGATTTTTATGCCAATTTCATTTAATCCTGAACGAAGTTTTTGCGCGCAGCGATGTAAATGTTCTCTTTTAGAGTCGGCTGCTTTAATGATTTCTAATGTCGCATGTAATGCTTCGACTTCGTAAGGTAATATTGTTGAGCTAAAAATAGCAGGGTAACTGACAAATGGTATAGACAGGTTAACATTATTATTTGCCCAAATTGCTCCCGCTCGATAGGCAAAAGTTTTTGCAAGACTAGCGGTAATAAAATCAACCTCCTTCGTTAGTCCGAGTTGACTGACAAGCCCTGAACCTTGATCTCCATGTGTGCCTAGCGAATGTGATTCATCAACTAAAATGGCACAATCGTTTTTCTTAGCGATTGCAACTAACTCTTCTAGTGGTGCAACGGTACCAATTGTACTGTATATGGAATCCACCATAATCACTCCAGGACCATGACGAGCAATCAATTTCGCTAAGTGTTCACAGTTGTTATGCATGAAAGGGTGAATGTTAGCATTTGCGTAACGGGCACCTTCCCACATCGACATGTGCGCGAAGAAATCAATATAGACATTACTTTGTGGTGCACATATAGCTTGCAAAAGCCCGATATTAGCATTCCAACCTGACTGAGATAACAAACAACTATCAAATCCAATAAATTGGGCAAATAGAGTTTCTAGAGAAGGTTTCGTCTCTTCATCTTGAAGAAAAATAGCAGACATAAAAATGCTATCATGACTTTTGTCAATTGCATTCTTTAACCGTGCTTTAATCAATGGATGATCAGCAAGGCTTAAATAGTCGTTACTTTGCAATATAATGTCATTCTTAGTAGGACGCTTCCCTAGGACGAGATGTTTGCCATTATCATTGCTATTTATCAAGTCATTGATAAAATAGTCAATTCTAGACTGGATAAATGTGGGCAGGTTGCATTTCCACTTGTTTGTGTTCATTTTTATATCCTTTGTATGATTTTAAATTTAATGCCAGCTGACAAAGGATATATTGACTTTGGTTTTTAATTTGTCACTATCGAATGTTTATTATTTTGTTTGTTATTACAATATAAGATATAGTGTCTTTTATATCGTGCTTAATTAATTAGGCTTATCAAGCCTTGAATTAATATATTCATATGGATTTATTAATTCAAGGCTGTTATTTTTTAGGCTGAATTTCAGGCCAGTACATTTTAATATAGCCAATGGATACCCATACCACCAAAATGCTAGCAATACTTAATTCAAATAATCCAAATCTGTGTAGCCAATACCACTGAGGATATTCAGCTTGGAAAAAAGTGGTTAGGCGATGCATGGCAATTGCACTGATTACTGATGGAAATGTTACTGCCGCAATCGATGGTTGGAATTTCAGCCTTAACAACCGAATATAGCAAAGATAAATAAGTAAGGTCATTGTGATAGCAATACCAGCAAGTGCTCCGGTTAATATTGGGTCTGGTGCAGGAAAATTAACTAAATAGGTTGCAAGCGTGAGATTGATTGGGGCCGCCATTATGGCGAGCGTTGGTCGTGCCCGCTTAGGCAGCATTCCTGCGAATACAAGACGGTAAAGGATAAGTGGTAGCATGAAAAAATAGATAGCAATACAGACGGTTACCAATGTTTCGGAGAATAAAGTATGCCCAAACTGAGTGCCAGCTAAAGAACTACTGATTAACCCAACAGGGTAGAGAAACCAGCTTGGGACAATGTTGGCGATTTTGAAATTGACTATCTGAAAACCGAAGAAAAGTACCATCATCGTTAAATGAAGCAAAAGTGCAGAGAACCAAATAGGATAGGCAATGAGTGGCGATATCAGAGCTAGGTAGTCACACAGAATAAGTAATGTCATACTCATTGGGGCCATCAAGCTGCCGGATAGCGGGTGGCGGATATCCATAATGAAGGTTCTAAAACTACTAAAATATTTCACTAATACAGGCAGTAAAAGCAATGCCCCAATAGCTGCCAAGTATGGACGAATGCTTATACCAATTTGTGGAATGTACAATGCCCATGCTTGCCCAAGGCTGACCACGCCCAAAGCAAGGGCAGCTTGTGAAGGTGGGGTATTTTGTACCTGGACTAACCTTTTCCAATTCAACGATAAACTCCATATCTTAATTTGTTCTAAAACGACCCATGTTTTAGACGACAACAAACTAAGACATTATTAAGTTTATCGTTAAGTTGTGCAACATAACGCGGCTGTTTTGTAACGTTAGTAACGCTTTGGTTGCAAATGACTTTCTATCCTTAAAGTCGGTTACTACTCTTTTGGTGGCAGATCTTGCTGCTGTAATTTCGCGTTTTTCAATGTTCGGTGCAGTAACTGGCTATAAATTGGTTGTCCACCGAGCATTTGCGCAAAAATTACAGCTCCAAGGCTGGTGATGATTAACGGTAAAATTAAGTAGTAATTATTGGTCATTTCTATCACTAGCAAAATACCTGTGATTGGCGCACGGACTGTGGCTGCAAACAACGCTCCCATACCGGCAATGGCGAACATACCTGGGTCTATAGACAGTTCAGGCAGTAGACCTTGGGCAATCAAGCCAAATGCGTAGCCAAATAGAGTTCCAAGTGCCAACATTGGCGCGAAAATACCTCCAGGTGCTCCAGAGCCAAAGCAAATTAAGGTAGTAAAAATACGACCAATGAATAGTAAAAGGAGTAACATTGCGCCGTAGTCACCGTTGGTGATATTAGGGATCAACGCGATACCGCCCCCAGTCAATTCTGGGATATAAAGTAATGTAAGCCCAAAACAACCGCCTAATAAAGAACCGGTAAGTAAATACCGTTTACGATCGTTTTTATGTATTTTGGTGAACATATCTTGCGAGAGAGTAATCAGCTTATTGAAAAGAACGCCAAATATCCCAAATAGTCCACCTAGAAGTAAAAACAACCATAATGCTGCTAATTCTGGCGCTTGGTACTGAGGCATATGAATAACAGCGGCTTGACCATTGATCATACGAAATACGATGTTAGCCGCAACGGCTGAGATAATGACCGCACGCACTGAAATTAGCGTATAGCGAAATTGTGGACGCATTTCTTCAATAACAAACATAATACCAGCAAGTGGTGCGTTGAAAGCGGCAGCTAGACCTCCCGCAGCACCTGAAGCCAGCAATGAATGGCGAGTGTCGTCATTCTTGATGCGGAAAATATCGGAGACCATACGACCAATTGCACCACCCATCTGCACGGTTGGCCCTTCACGACCTAAAACCATCCCTGAGCCGAGAGCTCCCATACCACCGAAAAATTTAACTGGAAGAACACGCCACCATCGTACCGGGCGCATACCATCCATTGCCCCTTCAATTTCAGGAATACCAGAACCTGCAGCCTCTGGGGCAAAGCGGTGAACAAGAAAATAGCCTACGAATGCCAGTGCAGCACTAATGAGAAACGCAGCTAACCAAAGTGGTAAAATATTGCCAATTTCACTTCTTAACCATTCGGTTCGTGTTTCAGAAACTAAATGCACCGCTGATTCAAAATAGGTACCAACAATGCCAGCGAGTATTCCGACGACAAGAGAGAGAAAAAGAACAGAAAATGGTGTTTTTTCCTTAGAGAGAAATTGGTTAATGGTATCTTTAGGAACTTTAGCAAGTAGCGACTGCTTTAATTTCTCTCTTTTGGTCATTTAGAATGGGTCTCGGGTATCGTTGATATATGCATGTCGCAGAATTATACGCTCGAATGTGATCAACTATAGCGTCAAAGTTGGAATGTTGATTTTCATATATGAGAAACTGATAACTTACTTGTCAAAAATGAGATCTGAACAATAAAAAATCGATCTACAACTTGCTATATACTAAAAATGAGCCATATTTAAAGCGTAAGGCAGATTCAATATCATACACGGAGGAAGAAAGCCTTACTTACAATTTGGATGGAATCAATATTCAATTCTATTTCCTCGTAAATGATTGGGTTGCATCTATAGCCTCCCCAATTCGCAAACTCACGATTGAGTAACGAGGTAAAGGGCGCGCTCCTGCAGTGCGCCTTTTGTCATTCTGACATGCTAGTTTCAAGCTTAGCGCATACTCTTCAAACGCTGCACCTTGTCATTATTTCAGTATATACTCCGTCAAAAGGAGTGCTGACATGACAAAAAAAGTACCAACTAACATTATTACTGGTTTTCTTGGTGTTGGAAAAACCACGGCAATTTTAAGCCTATTGAAAAATAAACCTGCCGATGAAAAGTGGGCGGTGCTCGTCAATGAATTTGGAGAAATTGGCATTGATGGGGCGATGATGTCTGACCAAGGCGCGCTGATCAAAGAGGTACCGGGCGGCTGTATGTGTTGCACCGCAGGTGTCCCTATGTCGGTTGGCATCAATGCGCTGCTGAGACAAAAACCTGACCGATTATTGATCGAGCCGACAGGTTTGGGACACCCCAAGCAAGTTGTCGCGACATTAACCTCAGAGCAATATCAAGCCTATGTTGATTTGAAAGCGACAATCGCGTTGGTTGACCCGCGAAATCTACGTGATGAAAAATATACATCCAATCAAAATTTTAATGATCAATTGGCGAGTGCTGATGTGGTCATTGGTAATAAAGTCGATCATTGCACCAGTGATGATATTGACGCTTTTAATGATTGGGTGACGGATCAAAAACCTGCTAAGGTATTTAGCAAATTAGTAAAGCAAGGACAATTGCCATTAGAGTTGCTTGATATTGAACGCATTCACGGTAGTGCGTCGACTTATATTGAGCCTCACCATCATCAGCACGCAGCATTAGAACCCCAGTTTGAACTAGAGCCGGGCAAAGCGTTCGTTCGTAAAGAAAATCGAGGACAAGGCTACTTTAGTTGTGGTTGGTTATTTGGTGCAGAGTACCATTTTGACTTTGATGAACTATTTTCAATGCTGAGTGCATTAACTGCAGAGCGAGTTAAAGCCGTCGTAAATACCGATAAAGGTTGTTACGCATTTAATGTTGCTAATGGCGTGGTTTCGGTCAATGAAATGAGTTTGGAAGGGTTTGAGTCACGATTAGAAGTGATCGATTCTCAATTAATGCCTTGGGATCAACTCGAGGCGATATTATTGAAATTGGCCAGTATTGAAGCATAATCAGGAAAATTAAGGGCAATGTGATATTGCCCTTAGTCAGCTTAAACTGTCGATGTATTGTCCGTTTTACTATCGCTTATTTCGCAAGTAGCGTTTACGTCTTTCTTCTTTTCGCTTCGCTTTTTCTTCAGCATCGCGCGCGGCACGTTCTTCAACTTCGATAAGCTCCTGCGTGATCATTTCTGGTCGTTCCAATGTGATTTGCCCGAGAGTACCTTGACGAAGTTCATGCAAAAGAATTTCAGAAGCTTTATGTAAATCGATACGTCCACCTGAGCGTAAAGCGCCCCGCTTGCGACCAATCTCTTCCATCCATTCGACATCTGATTGTGGCAATTCTTCTATCTGATAGCGTTCTTGTAAACGTTCAGGATATTCCTTGCTTAAATATTCGACAGTATAGAAAGCGACTTCATCGTATTCCATTGCAGTATCTTTCACTGCACCGGTGGCGGCTAAGCGAAAGCCACTGTGTGGGTTTTCTACTTTAGGCCACAAAATTCCTGGAGTATCCGAAAGTACGATACCGTTTTGCAAATTTATTCGTTGTTGGCGACGAGTGACGGCAGGTTGGTTGCCAGTTTGTGCAATAGTTCGCCCAGCTAATGTATTGATTATCGTCGATTTACCAACATTTGGAATGCCCATAATCATGGTGCGAATATTTTTGCCAATTTCTTCACGGTGTGGGGCTAACTTACGACACAGTTCTAATATCTTATGAACTTCTTGAGGGTTAGAGGTCGTAATCGCCATCGCTTTTACACCTTGCTCTTTTTCAAAATGTTCGATCCAAAGTTCAGTCATTTCTGGGTCAGCTAAATCACGCTTATTGAGCACTTTGACACAAGGTTTATCACCACGTAAATGAGAGATTAATGGATTTTCACTGCTAAACGGAATTCGAGCATCTAACACTTCGATAATCACATCAACTTGAGGAATGACCTCTTCGATTTCCTTGCGTGCTTTATGCATATGTCCCGGAAACCATTGAATTGTGTTGTTAACCATTTGAAAACTGCCTTTTAATGTGAAAATTCTGCTAGTGGAGGAAGATAGTATTGATTGATGTTTATCATAATCATCAACAAGGTTTACTGATGACCACCGCAGTTTTAGATGTGACGATGTTAACATTTAATTGGTGAGGCTGGAATCTAAGCTGTGTCGTGCACTTTACATACTCTGTCAATGGTGCAGCGGCTTAGACTTGCGACGCTAGCTCAGTTGCATCTCTTAAGAGTAAGAGTGCACTAAGCCTAGCAAAAATTTGGTCATATCATGCCTAGTTGAGCGGTTTTTTGCTCTGCGGGGGCGATTTATTGCTCAATTTGTTAGATTTCAATCTAACTTATTGAAATATATACCGAATCAACTTGAAGATGCAGGCTTGAGAACCTGAAAATTATCATTAACTCGAGATGTCAAAGAGCCTGCGATCTCTGGAAGAATCACAGCAAAAAATTGGTCTATTGCCGCCTTGAAGTCCCGTTTCCTTTTGAAGTAAACGTTG
>NZ_CAWPQZ010000055.1:0-18674 GCF_963889785.1 Vibrio sp. S12_S33
CGCAGAAAGTCATCGAATCGAGTCCTCTTGGTAAAGCCATCAAGTACACCTTGGGTCAGTGGCCTAAGCTGATACGCTATGTTGAAGATGGGCATTTATCTATCGACAACAACCGAGCGGAACGCGCAATCAAATCGCTGGTTATTGGCAGAAAAAATTGGTTATTCTCGACGAATCCGCTTGGTGCTGATGCGAGTGCTTTGCTGTATAGCATCATCGAGACGGCGAAAGCTAACGGACTGATACTCTACGATTACATGGTCAAATGTATGAGGGAACTGGCAAAGCCAGAGCCTGATATCAACTCACTTCTTCCTTGGAACTTCTCACACTAAAACGCCCCGTGGGATCGTGGGGCGGATACCCTTTTTAACACAAGTTCTCCATGTTGGAGTCACGACCGTTTTTTATTATTTGGAGTCAATTTCTCTTAAGTATAGATAGACCGTATCTCGACTAATATCTAAGGCTTGAGAGGCCATCAAAATACTGTCCTTGTACTTGAATATTCCTAACTCATTTAGTCTTGTAACAACCTCTCTATTCCGTTTAGAGGGAGATATAGAGCTGTTGTCTAGGACTTCACTTCGCACAATCTCAATGGTGCTACTAATCGTCTCAACAATGTTCTTCGCAAAAGTCTCAGGCGACCTTGAGATCTCATGAATGGGATACTCACAAGGGAACATATTCCTTAAGAACGATTGCATTGGGGCATCCATATCAATGTTGATGCAAAGCAAGCCAATGGCTTTGTTTTTAGGGTTTCGAACAATGGTTGTCATTGAACGCAACACTTTACCGCAAGCTGCCTTGGTCATATAAGAGTCAGAAACATCTTTGCCTTCTTGAAGCTTCAGTAGAGCAAGGTTAGTAATTGGTGCGCCAGCTTGCCGTCCAGTGATATGACCGTTCGCTATCTTAAGTATTGAAGGTGAATTTATATCGAGGGTGTGTAACACCACCTCAGTATGATCTCCATACATTCGTGCGATTCCATCTACTACGTTTCCCATAGCATGAAGAATGTCATAATCACCTTTAGTAAGCTTGCGTAGTTCCAATGTCTTTTTCCTTATTCCTTACGCAGACATGATATCTATGATTTGTGCGTCAGTGGCACACATACCAATAGAAACCATACTGCCAACATTTTTAATGGTTTGTTCTACCTCTTTGGCAACAATACCCTGACCAGATACAGTGTGATTTCTCATGGCCATCATGAAAGAGCGAACTGCTGTGGTAGATGAAGTACAGACCTTCATTGCGCAAGATGACTTAGCACCATCACAAATCATACCAGAGCTATCGCTGATAACGTTCTGTATTGCAAAACAAGATTGCTCAAAAGAACCACCTGCCAAATATACAATTGCCATTGCCGCAGCGGCACTTGTTACAGTGTTACCACAGAATGCAGATAACGGGGGATAATGTGATTTAATGTATATTGCACCTAGATGACTCAAAATCAGTGCTCTAGCTAGATCTTCTTCTGTAGCGTCATAATGCTTTGCAGCGACAACTACTGGGATTGTTGCTGCAATCCCCTGGTTTCCGCTACCAAAGTTACTCATAGCCGGAAGGGTGGCACCACCCATACGAGCATCTGAAGCAGCTGAAGTATACATTTGAACACGGGTCATTAGATCTTCACCTATCAAGCCGTTTTCAATACTAGCCTTCATCGTGCGACCAATTTCAAGGCCATACCCTTTATTCATTCCTTCTTCTGAAAGAGTCCCGTTTATCTTGGCAGCACTCAGAATAAAGGCGATATCATCAAATTCAACTTGAGTAGCAAATTCATAAATACTTTTAATGCTGATATCAACACCTTCACAGATAGAAGCAGTTGCGACCATTTCATCCTGTTTTGCTTCGAACGTTATTACGCCATTTAGCGACTTCTTAACGATGTTTGTATGACCACCGCTAATTGTTACTATGGATTGAACGCCATGTAGAGTGGCAATCACAGAACAGTAAATAAATTCGTTAGTGTTAACCCTACTAACCTTTACCTTTCCTGCATCGATAAGCTCTTGAGCCTTATCAACGTCTTCCTTGGAAATGCCTGCCAGAACTTCCAGTTCTGCATCGGGGTTACCACCAATTGCTCCAGCGGCAGCCGCAATAGGCAAGCCTATTTTTCCCGTTCCCGGAACAAAGACTCCCATCGAGTTTTTGTAAAGATTACTCGAGACAAAAACTTCAATCAGATCTGGCGTATCACCTAGTTCCCTCACGGCTACCGCTGATGCAAACGCTGCTGAGATAGGTTCTGTACAGCCTAGAGCTGGTTTCACAACCTTCTTAATGATTTTGATGTACTGCTGCCACTCTGTTTTCATCATATTGATTCCTAACTAGCACTTGTAAGCTATTGCTTCAACTTCAACTAGAACACCTAAAGGAAGATCTTTAACTGCGAAACAGCTACGAGCAGGGCACTCCTTGTTGAACACATCTGCGTACACTGCGTTGAAATCCGAAAAGTCTTCGATGTTCGCGAGGTAGCAAGTGGTCTTCAATACAGTGTCGATTGAACCGCCCCCCTCTTCAATAACACTCTTAAGATTCTCAAGTGACTGAACGGTTTGAGCTGTAATTCCACCGTCAACCACACCACCTTTTTCTTTACAAACAGGCAATTGACCAGATGTAAAAATGAGGCTGTCATGAGTAACACCATGCGAGTATGGGCCAATTGCTTCCGGTGCTTTAGGTGAATCTATTATTTTTTTCATAAATCCTCATATAAATTTTAGTTTTAATGTATTCCTAGCAAATAAACTATCGCAATGGAACTATTTTCATTCAAGTTTTGTTGATATTTTAAGTGAAAAATCAATCCATTCAGTGACACAGATCACCAATACGGCCAGTTTATGCTTTATATTTCAAATTTAAACGAATTTTTAAATGATGAGTTGCTTTGATTTTATCTCAAATATATTTGAGAAAAGCAATCAACGAACGAGAAATGAACAATGAGTGAAAATATAGAGACACTAAGCCAACCTAAAGGCAAGCAATCTGCCCATGAAAAAGCAGGGATGACAATATCTCAATGGAAAGAGGCAATTAAATTCGATTCAACAGATATAGGTTGGATCATCATGAGTATCGGTATGGCAATCGGTGCAGGTATCGTATTCTTACCGGTAAATGTAGGTGTTCTAGGGTTGTAGGTATTCCTAGCTTCAGCTGTAATTGGCTACCCTGCTATGTGTCTGTTCCAGAAACTTTTCAATGTACCACTACACATCAATACTTTATCTGAATCTACAGAGTGCCAGGACTACGCTGGTGTTATATCTGGATGTTTGGGGACGAAGTGGGGGACGTTCATAGGATCGCTTTACTTCATTATGATCGTAATATGGTTGTTTGTTTACTCAACCACCATGACCAATGATAGTGCTTCGTTCCTCCAAAGCTTCGGCGTAACAGGTGGTTTATTGTCCGATAATCCATTCTACGGTCTGGTACTTGTTGTGGCTCTAGTAACGGTAGCTTCTCGTGGGGATCTCCCCCTGGCTGCCTATACGCCTACGAATTCAATTTCCTAAATTGATCAGGTGTGACACCCGTAAGCTTTCGGAACATTTTAATAAATGAAGACCCTTGGCTATACCCTAATTCAAAGGCTATCTCATTAATTGATATCGACTCCTTTAATAATATTATAGCTTTGACCAGTTTTGCCCTTTGTCGCCAATCATTAAAGCTCATATTTAGCTCTTTTTTAAAACGTCGTGTAAGCGTCCTTTCCGTACTAAATACTCGTTTTGCCCAAGTGGCTAAACTTGAATCATCTGCTGGATTTTCTTGGAGTTGCGCTAAGATAGGAGCAAGTAACTTATCGCAAGTCGAAGGAAGATAGTTGTCGATAATATTTGCCTTCGCTAATCGTTCCATCAGCACATACCCCATGCATTTATCTTCTTCAGAAAGTACAGCAGTTGTCTTCCTTTCAACTAAATCATCTATTAGTGCTCTAATAAGTGGCGTCAATGGAATCATGCAAGCTTGCCCAGGTAAGTTCTTGCTAAGGTTCAAAGCTATATTTATCGCACAGTACTCTATATCACCACGATTAAAGGCTCGATGTATTTGGTTAGCGGGAGTCCAAATTGCATAACTTGCAGGGCAGACCATGATTTGCTGATCCACCTCCATTTCGAGTACCCCTTGCTTAATTATATGCAATTGCCCCCACATATGTGAATGAGGCAGAGTCTCTGTTTTTGCTTCTAAAAAAAAGTAGTGAAAGAAGATATCTGTTGGGAGTTTATCATCTAACTTAGGCTCAAATTTATTCGCTGTCCTATTGGCTATATTGGGTGTCCTAGTTGGCATACAGCTCTCGCTCTCATCAGTGTGACAATTCTGTTAGTTATTCCATAACAGAGATTCTTATGAACATTATTTTCCCGATTGCAGCCGTATTTATTTGGGCTGCTAATGCAGTAGTAAGTAAACTAGCAACTGTCGCTATAGAACCAGGAGCAATAGCTTTTTATCGTTGGTTTTTTGCCTTAATCGTCCTGTTACCTTTTTGCTTAAAACCATTATTACAACAAAGGACTGCTGTATTAAAAAACTTAGGTAAACTGACGGTCCTAGCTTCTTTAGGGATGGTACTAAATCAATGCCTTGCTTATTATGCAGCTCATACTACAAGTGCTACTAACATTGCTGTATTTCTATCACTAATGCCTTTATTTGGGCTTTTCTTAGCGGTTCCTTTACTAGGTAATAAATTAAAAAAGCAGGCTTTATTCGGTGCCATAATCTCTTTTTCTGGCTTAGTTTTTATGCTAAGTGAGGGTAGCCCATCAAGTTTAATGGCTAGTGGTATCAAGCAAGGAGATGCATTAATGTTTATATCTAGCTTAGCTTATGCTCTCTATTCGGTATTACTTAATAAATGGAAACTATCACTTAAGCCATGGACTTCTGTTTTTTGTCAAGTTGCTATTGGAGCGCTTCTCCAACTGCCTTTATTGCTCGTTAGCGACTCCTATGTCATTACAAGTGAAGCATTCCCCATGGTCCTATTTGCTGCTGTATTTGCTTCTGTCTTAGCACCTTGGTTTTGGTTACAAGGAGTACGTCGTATTGGCGCATCTAATGCCACGTTATTTATGAATTTGGTTCCAATATTTACTGTACTTATCAGCCTTGTGTTTCTTGGCAACCCACCTACTACATATCATTTAATTGGCGGTTTTTTTGTATTAATCGGATTGACAACCGCTCAAATAAAAGTAAATGCATTGCGGCTACCACTCCCCACTAAAGCAGCCTAAATAATCCCAAAATCTCGCCGACTAGCTTATCTTCTATCATTTTGAATCCATCTTTAATGCTAATTAGAGATGGATTGGGATGAAAAATCTAATGTTCTAATTTTTCTATTAAGACTCAAAATCTCGAACTAACAAACCATCTCCTGACACCTGAAAAATGCTAGGTTCTATAAACAGAAATTGACATGCATTTATTACAGTATCATTAATTTGAACGCTACCTTTTGCTACTAATAAAATATAGCGAGATGCCACGTTGATACTCTGCTTAGATTCAAAGGCTTGGCATAATGCTAGGCCAAACTTTGTTTCTAGTGGTTGTAATACACGCTCGTTATTAATGAGGTTCGCAGTCAATTTTTGGGAGATAAAAGGAGCAAGTTGAGTACAATTAATTAATTCCGCAGTATCTATGTGTTTTGGTGTTAACCCTGCTCTCAATACGTTGTCTGAGCAACCCATTAATTCGACACAAGTGCCTTGTGCTTAGGCATGTATCGTACCCGCTGGTAAATATATCGCCTCTCCAGGTTCAAAAGTCATGCAATTTAGATATAAAGGAACAAGCCCCCCCTATATCTATTGAATAGTGATGCGCCAGTTCAACCATCTGTTGCTACATTGGAACATTACGTGTGATAGCAATAGACAGTGCTTTAGCAATAATGCCCTGCTTGTCTTTTTCTGGTAGCTCTAGCAGTGATAAGTTAAGTTATGATACCCAAAAGAGTCACCTTTAATTATCATATTTAATGACTCAGACTCAATGGCATTTAAGTTAACCGTTATCTCTTCTAGCGCTCGAAAACCAACCATAATTTTAAATGGAGATAAGGCCATTACTATTTCAGGCTTTGCATAGGTATCTTTATAATTCCGATGTGGATCGTCCAATGGAACATTTAGTTTATTTTCACGTTCAAACCCATCAACTGCTTGGTTTTCATTGGGTGAACTTGTAGCGAGAATGATTGAGAAGCACTGAGTACTTTAAACAGGAAGTTAAGTGGCTTTTTCTCAAAAAACTGATCCCCCCCTTGCCAAGATTCATCATCAATTTGGATATTAGATGGCAATGATGGGTGTCCTCCTAGCCATAATTCAACCAAAGGCCTATCTCCTTTTTGGGGAAGTCCAAACAACCCATAAAGTATATGAGATCCCCATTGATAGTGCTGCTGTCTTCTCTCCAAAGTGTATGTCGTTTTCATTATGCTAACTCTTTGATTGCGAGAATGAGTGCTGCTAGGCCTTGCTCTACTTTTGAGCGTGGACAACCTAAATTTAAGCGAACAAAGTTCTTCCCGGCTTCGCCATAAGTACTACCTTGCATGATTGCAACTTTGTGTTTTTTAATAAGGCACTGATTAAGTGCTTCCATATCCATAGATAAAGGCGAAAGGTCTACCCAAGCAAGATAAGTCGCATCAGGAACTTGATATTTAATCGACGGGAGTTGCTCTGATAGTGTTTGTTGTACATAGAGATGGTTGGCGTACAGATATTCTTTGAGTGCATCTAACCAAGGAGCCCCATTTTGATATGCCGCCATAAGGCCAATAACACCCAAGATTGATGGTGAAGAAAGTCCATCAACTTGCTTGAGATTAAATAGGTACCGCTCACGAGCAAATTCCTCCGCGATAAATGCATAGGCACCATTTAAAGCCGGAATGTTGAATGACTTTGAAGCCGAACTAACTAAAGCCCAACGAGGTTCCATATCAAAACCTTGCCAAGGCGTATGGGGCTTAAAGCAAACATCCATATGTATTTCATCGCTAATAACTGCCACATTGTATTTTTCACACAATTTAGCCATACGATTCAATTCTTCTATATTCCACACCTTCCCCGTTGGGTTGTGAGGGCTACAAAGAAGAAGTATTTTGTTATTCGGATCAGCGAGATGACTCTCAAACTTATGCCAGTCCAGTTGAAAACCTTGAGAAGTAGATCGTAATGGGTTTGCGATAATCGTTCGATCTAAACCTAAAATCATTTTATCGAAAGCATCATAGGCCGGAGTATGGATAATGACCCCTTGGCCTGTATTACTCCAATGCCGAATAAGCTGAGAAATAATGTAGATCACTGATGGCCCATAAACCAAATGCTCACTATCAAGAACCGCATCAAACCTTGTTTTAAACCAGCTTGTTATCGCATTTTTAAAATCTTCATGATTCCAACGGCTATAGCCAAATACAGGATGTTCGATTCGCGATTGAAGCGCGTCAATGACGACTCGTGGAGCGGCAAAATCCATATCTGAAATAGTAAATGGTAATAGATTCGGCTCACCAAACCTATCTTCAACGTAATCCCATTGAGTACAATAGCTATTCGTACGATCGATTTTTTCAGAGAAATTGAACATAGGTACTCCAAAGAATTCTGAAATATAAATAGAAAAAGGTGGGAAGAAACGTCCACCTTTTTATCTAAAACTTAAGCTGTAGTAGTCATAAGTGATTGCATTTCATTTTTTACCAAATGAACCTGAGTTCCGATTACAACTTGTAAGCTATGTTCATCAAGTTTAACAACACCAAGTGCACCGTATGATTTTAGTTTTGCATCTTCAACTAAGCTCATGTCGGCCACAGTTAAACGTAGACGCGTAATGCAGTTATCAAGTGAGGTAATATTTTGAGCTCCGCCCAAAGCCGCAAGAATTAGTCCTCCCTTGCCACCTTCCGTTGCAAGAATCGCTTCCGCTTCTTCCGGTAGTACTTCCTCAACTTCACGACCCGGTGTTTTAAGGTTGAACTTAAGGATTGCAAATTTAAATACGAAGTAGTACACCGCGAACCAAATACCAGAAACAAGAGGAACTAGGTACCATTTGGTCGCTGTGCCTTGAAGAATACCGAATACTAATAAGTCAATAATATTGCCATCAGTATTACCAATGGTAACATCAAGCATCCCCATAACCATGAAACCAAAACCAGTTAACATTGCATGAATAAAGTACAGAGCAGGAGCAACAAATAGGAATAAGAACTCTAAAGGCTCGGTAATACCACCAACAACACAAGCGACAACACCAGATAATAATAGCGCTTTAATCTTGCTACGGTTTTCAACCTTTGCACAGTGGTACATTGCTAGCGCTGCACCAGGAAGTCCACCTAAGAATGCTGGCATTTTACCTTGTGATAAGAAAGCAGTTACTGAAGGTGTAAATCCTTGAGTTTCAGGACATGCTAACTCTGAGTAAAAGATGTTTAGTGCGCCTGATACAGTCTCACCACATACTTCTAATGTGCCCCCCGCTTCAGTAAATCGAATAAGAGCGACGAGAATATGATGAAGGCCAATAGGAAGAAGTAAACGTTCACCTGCACCAAATAAGAATGGTCCAAAGTCACCAGCACCTGCAATGGCATACCCAATACCATTGATGCCAGCAGCAAAGTAAGGCCAAACAAATGGTACAAGTAAGCCAACTAGCCCTAATACAACACTTGAAATAATTGGAACAAAGCGCGCTCCACCAAAGAATGCTAATGCATCTGGCATTTTGAATGTATAGAAACGAGTGTGTAACTTGGCAACGATAATACCGACAATTACAGCTCCCAAAATACCAGTATCAATCGAATTTGTACCTAGAATTGACTTCACACCATATGCCTGTCGTAGAGTGTCGCTATCAAGCACTCCATTCACAGTTAGATAGAAGTTAATTGCTAAGTTTAATGCTGCATAACCGACTAAACCAGAAAATGCAGCCACACCTTTTTCTTCACGTACTAACCCCATAGGAATAGCAATAGCAAACATTACCGGAAGATAAATAAATGCGACTAAGCCAATTTTTGTCATCCAAATAAAGATATATTGAAGAACGATATTATCAAAAAGTGGCATTGCTTCTTTAAAAGCAGCACTTGAGAAAGAGCTACCTACACCCAGTAAAATACCGGAAAAAGCGAGCAGAGCTACAGGGACCATAAAAGTCTTCCCTAAGCTTTGGAAGAATTCCCATAAAGTGGTTTTCTTGTTCTCTTGTTTCATTGGATCTCTCCATTAGGATTCAAATTGACTATAGAGCGAATTTTATTCACTGCATTTCTGTAATTGAGGGAACAATACACCTGATAAATTACTGATAAAACGTTTTACCACTTTTATTGTGATCATGATCTTTTTTATTTTTGCATCTCACCTAAAAGTCTATAAGATATAGGATGTCAAATGTGAAGTTATGTGATTTAACGTTTTATCAACATTCAATATTTGTGAGCAATGATTAATAAAAAAGCAAACATAAAAGATGTAGCTAAGAAGGCAGGTGTCTCTGTTACTACCGTTTCTATGGTTTTAAGTGACAAGGGACGCATCTCTGTTGAAACTGCAGAGAAGGTCAATCAAGCTGTGCAACTGCTGGGATACATTAAAAATCAAAACGCATCTAACTTAAGAGCTCAAAAATCAACCCTGATCGGACTGGTACTACGAGATATCAGTGATCCCTACTATGCAGAAGTTGCTGCAGGACTAAGTGAAGTACTGGAAGAGAAAGGTTATATGCTGTTTCTCGCTCAATCAGGATCAAACCAAGAAAAATTTGACCAGTGTATTTCAACCCTGAAAGCGCAAGGTGTCGGCGGAATCGTATTCTGCCCAATTAGAGATATTGGTGTCCCAAACATTGATAAACTGACTGATTTGGGTACACCATTAGTTTGTGTAGCAAGAGCAAAAATTGGCCAACAAGTTGACTTCGTAGGGCCAGATAATATGTTGTCGGCCAAGATAGCAACAGAGTACTTAATTAAGCAAGGGCACCGTCAGATCGCCTATGTGGGTGGAAATAGTGATTCTTTAAGCCGAGCTGAGCGGCTTGGTGGATATTGCAGTACTCTCATGCAATTTGGCTTACCTTTTAAACCCGAATGGGTAATTGAGTGCGACAAGAGTCAAACTGTCGCTGCCGAAGCCGTTAGTCAACTCATCAGTAAAAATCCAAAGATCACCGCAATACTATGCCATTATTCATCAACTGCTTTTGGAGCAGTCTATGGCATAAATATAGCTAATCGTAGCGTCGGTAAAGATAACTACATTGGTCAACAGATTGCTGTAATTGGTTTTGATGATGTACCAGAAGCAGAATTGATCCAACCTTCCCTAACTTTTGTTTCAACTCCAGTACGTGAAATAGGTCGTCAAGCTGGCCTTAGATTAATTAGTCAGATTGGTGGCGAGAGTTGTAGTCCACAAAGCGTAATCTTAAGCCCTAAATTGATTACTAGGGACTCTGCTTAATGTGTATTTCAGCTAACGTAAACCACGAGCTCGTTTTCAGTAACCGTTCACCAGTAGGTAATTGACTTTTGTCTACAGACCAAGAGCATTTGGGTATGATTGAAGAGACCACCTGTACGATTTGCGTCAGTATAGACAACTACTAACATCATCGTAGCAAGGTTTCATAAACGAGTTATAGCATTTACTAGGTTGATCGTTGATAGATAACTGTAGGTATTGAAAAGTGAGTTTGAAGGAATAGCGCAAGCAGTAAACCTACGCTAGTTCGAAGACCTGACTTTATCACAAGTTTCAACTCCACCGCATGAGCTTCTAACCACCAGTTTTGGTGGGAACACTACGCTTTTATATGGCTGCTTATTACCCTCCATTCGAGAAAGAATGATCTCTCCTGCGGCTCGGCCTATTTCTCTCGCGGAAACAGAAATAGAAGTCAGTGCTGGGTTAGTATCCGCAGATTCCGCTACATCATCAAAGCCGACAACCGCGATATCTTGACCCACGGTTTTCCCAAGATCTTTAATCGCTCGCATCACACCAAAAGCAACGATATCTTGGTAGCCAATAATTGCGGTAATTTCAGGGTGCTGATCCAATAACTCTCTTGTCACCTTAGCTCCCTCAGAGCGGCTTGCTGAACAGCTTCGAATATATCGTTCATTTAATAGAATTCCATGTTCCATCAGCTTTGACATATAACCACCAAGACGATGGGAACGCGTTTTCGAGATCTCCATCCCCCCCACGAAAGCAATATGTTTATGACCTTTTTTAATAAGGTGTTCCGTCGCCAATTGTAAACCCATAAAGTTATTGGTACCGACGAAATCAAATTGATCTTCACCAATAGGCCGAATAGCCAACACTATCGGAAACCCTCGGCTTTGCACTGTTTCTAAAAAGTCCAGATTGGTTTCCATCGCTGGGCACATGACTACTCCACCAGCATTTTGGCTCAACAACGAATCGATGAACTTGCTTTGTCGCTCAACGCTCTCTTCAGCATTAGCGAGAAAAAGTAACGAATCTTGCTCTTCTAGGTAGTGACTCAGCCCTGCGATCATTTCAGAAAAGAATGGATTGGTGATGTCAGGTATCACGAGTCCGACCAAATTGCTGCGCTTATGACGTAAGTTAGCTGCTGCTTGATTGTAAACATAACCAAGCTCTTTAACCGCCTCTAATACCCGCTCACGCGTGGTTGCCGATATTCGCCCTTTATTCGTCAATACCATGGATATAGTAGCGGTGGAAACGCCGCAATACTTCGCCACATCCGCAATAGTTGCTTTCACCATGTTGAGCTCCAGTAAATGAAATTAACACCAGTTATAACGACTTTCGCATCTGATTAAAACAAGGTTAATCGATTAACCCATTTAACTGACATTTATCGCTGTGATTATGTGATTAACTACAAAACCACCATTGATGTTAGTGGTTAACAAATGCCAAATGAGCGGTTAACCACGTTAACCCATTTGTAAATTGGTTAACTGAGTAATTAGACTATAGTCAAATGATTAACTCAAGGTGATATATGAAGTACCTATCTGGTCAATCCAATTATGACAAGTTTCCAAATGTAGAAATGAAGGGTTTTGAGCAAGATGCCGTTCGCGGTTGGGACAATATCATTGACACAATTGAACGACGAATTAAAGGCCAAGATAAACATATTTTAGTGATCGACACCTATCATGGCGTCAATCACAACGAACTCCTCGACCAGCTTGTTGCACCGCTCTCCCCCGCTTTAGTTGTGTCAATGGATGATGCGAAATACTCCGAAGAATATATCTTTGCCATGTTAGAGCGCAACATTACCGACGATCGAGTATTTGGCGTCATTGCACCACACAAGTTGGACGAGTTCTTTAATAGCGAGAAGCTACAAGCTCTGAGACAAACCGTTCGCGATGCTGATTCTGGTTTGATCGTTGTTATTGGTCATGGAGCTAGATTGATCGCTGACGGCGATACCTTCATTTACGCTGACTTAACTCGTTGGGAAATTCAACAACGCTTCCGTCGCGGTGAACTTGGTAATTGGGGGGCGGAAAACTATAACGAAGACGTACTGCGTAAATACAAGCGCTCGTTCTTTATTGAATGGCGTGTCTTCGACCGCTATAAGACCAAGCTGCTGGCTGAAATCGACTTTTTGTTAGACACCAATACTGCCTTTGACCCTAAGATGGTCTCTGGCAAAGCATTTACTGCTGGCTTGAAACAAGCTACTACTCAACCATTTAGACTTGTTCCATTCTTTGACCCGGGTGTTTGGGGTGGTCAATGGATGAAAGAAGTCTGTGACCTCGATCGAGATAAGTCAAATTACGCGTGGTGTTTTGACTGCGTTCCCGAAGAGAACAGCTTACGGTTTAAGTACGGTGACATTGTTGTAGAAATCCCATCTCAAGATTTGGTATTAACACAACCACGCGCTTTATTAGGTGATAACGTCCATGCACGATTTGGAGCAGAGTTCCCGATTCGATTCGACTTCCTAGATACCATGCAAGGTCAACATCTGAGTCTACAAGTGCACCCGTTAACGGAATACATTCAGAATGAATTTGGTATGCACTATACCCAAGACGAAAGCTACTACATGTTAGATGCTGGTGAAAAAGCCAGTGTGTATCTTGGTACTAAGTCTGGCATCAACCCAGATGAAATGATAGATGATTTATATGCGGCGCAACGCGGAGAGAAGTCGTTCGATGATGAACGCTTTATCAATCAATTCCCAGCGAAAAAGCATGACCATTTTTTAATCCCCGCTGGCACAATTCACTGCTCAGGCTCCGATTCTATGGTGCTTGAAATCAGTGCAACTCCTTACATTTTCACTTTCAAATTGTGGGATTGGGATCGTCTGGGACTTGATGGTCTACCAAGGCCCGTCCATTTAGACCACGGTAAAGAAGTCATACAGTGGGAACGCGACACAGAATGGTGTCAGGAGCATTTGGTAAACGCCGTCACACCAGTCACAGAAGGCGATGGCTGGAGAGAAGAGAAAACTGGACTACACGAACGCGAGTTTATTGAAACACGACGCCACTGGTTCAGCAAACCTGTGCTTCATAAAACAGAGGGAACGGTTAATGTTCTGAACTTAGTCGAAGGCAAAGAGGCAATTATCTTGAGTCCAGACAATAAATTTGAACCATTTGTTGTTCATTATGCTGAAACCTTCGTCATCCCAGCTCACGTAGGCGCCTATGTCATCCAACCATACGGTGAAAGTGAAGGTAAAGAAATTGCCACCATTAAAGCATTCGTAAGAGGTTAAACATGATCCATTTTATCGTAGCCAGTCACGGTCCATTAGCCACTGCACTTATCAGCAGTGCCAACATGGTATTTGGCGAACTGAGTAATACGACTGCGATCTGTCTCACTGAAGAGGGAGGCATCGAGCAATTTAAACAAAATTTCCACCATGAAATCACCGCAATAGCACCGAATGTCGATGGCATTGTTGTGTTGTGCGATTTGGAATGCGGCACACCCTACAACATTGCCTGCACTTACGCATTCAACCCAGATTTCAATCCGAAGGTTGAAGTCGTAACAGGGGTGAATTTCCCAACACTTTTAATGACGGCAGACTTTGTTGAAGAGCTCGACGCTTCGTCCGTTGCAACTACCTTGCAACAAGAAGCGCTAAAAACGGTTGTCGTTGCCAAGCCAGTAGAGCTGACACAAGAAGAAGACTTTTAAGGAGAAACACTATGGCTATTTCATTTGTGCGTATCGACGACCGCGTTATACATGGACAGTTAATGACTCGTTGGGCTAAAGAGCTACCTTGTGATGGTATCGTTGCCATTGACGACGCGGTAGCATCTGACCCATTACTATCGCAAGTCATGAAAGGCGCCGTTACCGACGTTAAGGTTTGGCTGTTTGATACCGCGACAGCCATAAGCAAACTACCCAAGGTGATTGCCAGCGATAAAAAGTACTTTGTCATAGCAAAATCCCCGGTCACGCTGCGCCGAATTCGTGAAGCGGGTATTAGCCTTGAAAACCTCAATAACAAAATTAACGTTGGCCCAATGAGCGCTAGAGAAGGCACAACTACCATTGGCAGCAACCAATGCGTCAACCAAGAAGAAATTTCCGCATTTAATTACCTCTCTGATGACGGTCACCACATTGACTTCAGATTGGTACCTGATGCCAGTTCCTACACCTGGCAAGATGCACTGAAAAAACTGAAATAACAACAAAACAACCTCCACTTTTGACACGATTTTAAAGGTCAAAAGTGGGGTAAATAATACGTGAGCTAAAGGATGACATTATGTTTATAGAAGCAGTATTTATCGGGATACTTTGCTATCTCGGTGCCCTTTCCACCCCCTGGTTACTTGGATTAACTGGTGGTTGGTACACCATAACTCGACCACTCGTATCCGGTATGTTAGTCGGTATCATTTTAGGTGATATCCAAACTGGCATCATGGTAGGTGTGGCCGTACAAGCCGTTTACATCGCAATGGTAACACCTGGTGGTTCTATGCCAGCTGACCTTAACTTCGTCGCCTATCCTGCAGTTGCGCTGGGCGTCATGTCAGGACAGGGCGTGGAAGTCGCTGTTGCTATCGCCGCAACTATCGGTATCGCAGGCACCATCATCTTCAACTTTATGATGGTCATTAACTCCTACTGGAACCATAAAGCAGACTTGGCCATTGAAGCTGGTGACGAGAAAGGCGTATACATGAACTCCGCCATCAATCCTCAGATCACCAACTTCTTGATGCGCTTTATTCCGACCTTTATTGCGGTTTACTTCGGAAACCAATACATCGAAGGGTTTATGGCAAGCCTTCCTACTATGGTGATTGACACCATGACGGTTCTAGGTGGCATCTTACCTGCTGTTGGTATCGCTATTCTGTTAAAGCAGATCATCAAAGAATCCACAATGCTGATTTATTTCCTAGTCGGTTTCGTTGGCATCGTATTTCTAAACCTCAACATGGTGGGTTTAGTAATGATTGGTGCGTTGTTCGCTCTACTTCATTACAACTATAAACCAGAACCACAAACGGCTAACGCAGCACCCGTTCAACAAGCTGCTGATGACGAGGATGAATTCTAATGACTGAACAAGACAACAAAATGGGTACTAAGAACAAACAAAAAGTCACTCTCGATAAAAAAGATCTGACGAAGTGCTGGCGGACATGGATGATGTACAACTTATCATCGATGAGTTTTGAACGCTTGGAGTCGTTTGGCTTTTGTCTAGGCATGATGCCTGCTTTGAAAAAGCTCTACCCTAACCAAGAAGACCGTAAAGAAGCGATGAAGCGTCATGCGTCATTCTACAATACTGAGCCACAGTTGGGCGCTATCATCAATGGTATGGCTGTGGGTATGGAAGAGAAGAAAGCCAACGGTGAACCAATTGATGGTGAGACCATCAACACGCTCAAAGTGGGCTTGATGGGGCCAGTCGCTGGCATCGGGGATTCAATGATTCCGGGTATGTTGGTACCCATTTTACTCAGTATTGGTATGGCACTTGCCGCTGGCGGTAGCATGTTAGGTCCCATTTTCTACATTGTCGCTTTTAACGCTATCGCTATCATTGGCTCTTACCAATTATTTATGAAAGGCTACAAGATGGGGGCAAGCTCAGTCGAAATGCTCGTTAGCCACCGTTCAACCAAAATTCGTGAAGCATTATCTTTATTAGGTGTGTTTGTGATGGGTGGTGTTGCCGCCAGTTACGTCAATTTAGGTACAGGGCTTGAGTTTGTAACCAAAGATGGTGTCGACATCAACGTACAAATGATGTTAGATGGAATTTTTCCTAAACTACTGCCATTGGTTGTGGTGCTGGGTACTTGGTATGCGATGGCGAAAAAAGGTCTTAGCCCAGTAAAAGCAATGCTTTCTCTTGTGGTTATCTCTTTCATCGGTGTCGCTATCGGTCTCTTCTAACTTTTCAATGTCTAGGGCACTCATTAAGTGCCCTATTCTTTGGAGCAAACCATGGACTCTCTAACCTTTCAAATTACTCGCTGCCAACATTGGCTCACTCAATATGCCCTACCTCGATGGCAAAGAACACAATCCAATCAAAATGGTATTTTCGCCGAAGGCTTATTTTCCAATGGACAAGAGTTTAGTGATGATTTACTTAGATTTCGTGTGCAGCCACGACAAGTTTACGTCTTCGCTCATGCAACTGAGCTAGGCCTAATCGACGGTCGCAATCAAGTTTTGGCTGCCATTGAACAAGGATTTGCACACTTTGGCTCACCAACATCCGGTTATCGTTTCGCGCTGTGCAAAAGCAGCGACAACAAGAGTGATGCGACTAACCTATACGAACAAGCTTTCGCACTTCTTGGGTTTGCTTGGCATTACAAACTAGCGGCTGATGAAAATGCTCTGGCCTCAATGGAAGCCATTTACCAACACATATCAACACACCTTGGGGATACAGAACAAGGTGGTTTTTTCCTGACAGAAGGCAATGCAGTCAATAAAGGGCAAAACCCTCACATGCATTTGTTCGAAGCATTAATGGTCAGCTACGAACATACCGACAATCCCATTTGGCTAGAACGAGCAACGCAAATCTATCAGTTGTTCCAAACTTATTTCATGCAAAGTGATCATTTAGCTGAGTTCTTTCAGGCCGATTTCTCACTTGATTCGGAAATAGGCACTCACATCGATCCTGGTCATCATTACGAGTGGATCTGGTTACTCAGCCATTACCAAAAACTCACAGACGTCAAGATAGACAAGGCGAACGACGCTTTATACCGCTTTGCACAACAATATGGACATAACGACAACGGTCTTGTTAGGGATGAGATATACGCCAACGGAAAACCTCTACGTTCAACGTCGCGCCTTTGGTGTCAAACCGAATACCTAAAAGCCTGTATTGCACTTTGGGAAAGTAATCCTAGCGATACCCGCCGAGCCGCAATCAGTCAAGCGGTGGAACACATCTTTGTTCACTACTTAAATCCAGCGTTACCGGGGTTGTGGATCGACCAAGTAGATAGCAAGGGTGAGCCGTTAAATGAACACTCTCCAGCGAGCAGTTTCTATCACTTATTTCTAGCATTTTCGGAACTACTAAGAATAGCCGATAAGGATTAACATGCATTTATCTATTCCTACTAGCATCAATTACTTAACTGGTCATATTGATGCAGAAAACTTAGTCTGCAAAGAAACCACACTTAGCGCACTTGAAGGTGTGTTTGCTGACGAAAACCAGCGCGCTATAGGTGCTCAGGATCAAGTCATTTACCAAGTAGAGATGCTGCCTACTCAGCAAAAGGAAGGAGAGTTAAACTTTGGTGTTTCGCATATCGAACCGGGCTCCATAGGCGATGAATTCCACATGACCAGAGGCCACATTCACAAACGTAAAGAGCAAGCAGAATTCTATTTTGGCTCGCAAGGTGAGGGTTTGTTACTTATGCAAACAGAACAAGGAGAAGTGTCCATTGAAAAAGTCTTCCCGGGCAGCGTGCATCATATTCCAGGCTTTGTCGCTCACCGATTGATTAATACGGGTAATACTCGATTGTCTGTGTTCGCCGTCTGGCCAGCCGTTGCAGGGCATAACTACGATTTTCTAAAGGAGATAGGATTTAAAGTTCGTGTATTTAAATCATCAACATCCTATAACATTGTTTCTGCGGATAAAATTGAATAACCTGAACTCTGGATAAGAGTAGAAGGGAACTAAGAGCAAGTTCTGTAATCGAATATTTCGACTAAGAGAGAACAACCATTGCCCAATTTTAGTTGACCAACGAGCAACTTTGGTCAAAGACATGTTAGTAGGCAGAACTCCTGCCAGCTCTCAACCTCCACACCACATCCACCTTCAGATATATGTTATCTAGAAAAACGCAAATAACAGGCAATAGCGGCTTGTAGATGTAGATACCCCCGTGCATGCACGGGGTACTTACTGTTACAACTCCATGCGGAGTTGACCAGAATCCTTTTCGCCCTGATGCCTAACGTAATTCGCTATAACCTGTTCATTCACGCCTACGCTACTGA